>CAZVCA010000006.1:0-9182 GCA_964626045.1 uncultured Halobacteriales archaeon
CCGTCGCTCGTCGCGGGTCGAATGCCGTCCTGACCTGCCCCCGGTCGCTTCGCTCCCGGGGACTCCGCCAGGACGCTCTGTGAAATCTCACGAAACGCAATCCTCACCTTCAGAATTGCGTATTTCTCCGGGCCCGGGTCTGGGTTGCTGGGATACCGTCACCGCCACCGATTTTTTACCCGCGCCCCGCTTGCGTCCCGTATGCAAGACGTTGGCGTGATCGTTATCGGTGGCGGCACAGGCAACTCCGTCGCCGAGGCCGCGGCGGAGGCGGGGCTGGAGACAGTCCTCGTGGAAAAGGGCCCGCTCGGCGGGACCTGTCTCAACCGCGGCTGTAACCCCTCGAAGATGCTCATCCACCGGGCGACGATCCTCGACACTATCGACTCCGCCGGCGAGTTCGGCATCGATGCCACCGTCGAGAGCGTCGACTTTCAGGGGATCGTTGAGGAGGTGAACTCGACCCTCGGCGACATCGCGGATGGGATGGAGCAGGGCTTTCGCGACCAGGACAACCTCACGCTCGTCAAAGACCACGCCACCTTCGTCGACGACCGGACGATCGAGGTCGCCGGGGAGACGTACCGGGGCGATAGCGTCCTCATCGCAACCGGAAGCCGGCCGGTCGTCCCGCCGATCGAGGGCTTGGAGTCGGTCCCCTTCCTCACGAGCGACGACGCCATCGCCCTCTCTGACCAACCCGAGAGCCTCGTGATCGTCGGCGGCGGCTACATCGGCGCGGAACTGGGCTATTTCTTCGAAAAGCTCGGCACCGACGTGACCATCGTGCACTCCGGAGACGTCCTCCTCGACCGTGAAGACCGCGAGATCGCGACCGAATTCACGGCCATCGCCGAGCAGCGCCACACCGTCCTGACCGGGCATCGGGCGACCGCGGTCGAAGCGACCGACGCAGGCGTGGCGGTCCACGCCGAAGGGGAAGCCGGTGCGGAGACCACGGTCTCGGGCGAGCGCCTCCTTCTCGCGGTCGGTCGGCGGCCCAATACCGACCGCCTGGGGCTCGAACACACCGCTATCGAGACCGACGACCGGGGATTCGTCGTGACGAACGAGTCCCTCGAAACCACGGCCGAGAACGTCTGGGCACAGGGCGACGTCGCTGGCAACTTCCAGTTCAAACACGCCGGGGACTTCGAAACCCGGCACGCGATCGAGGCCATCGTTCACGACGAGCGAGCACGGGTCGATTACACCGCGATGCCCCACGCCGTCTTCGCGGAGCCACAGATCGGTGGCGTCGGGGACACTCAGCAGGCACTCGCGCGCGAGGACAGCGATTTTGTCGTCGGTCGGGCCCGTTTCGAGAACACGGCGATGGGGCGAGCGAAGGGGCTCGAAGGGCTCGCGAAGGTGCTCGCTGCACCGGACGGGACGATCCAGGGATTTCACGTACTTGGTCACGAAGCGTCCACGCTCGTTCATGAGGCCGTGATCGCGATGCGAGGCGGCGACGGCTCGGTCTGGGATGTCGGCGACGCGATCCACGCCCATCCGACGCTGTCGAAAGTCGTCGAGGCAGCATTCCGGGACGCGGCTGAGGCGGTCGACTCAGAAGCGGCGTGACGGCGACCCTGAAATGGTGCCCATAATCGCTGACCCAGCCTTTTGGAGGAGCTCCGTGGTCGTACTGGGTGCACACCCGGGGCGGTCCGCCACGGCGTCGACCCCTGCTTCCCGGGGAACGAGTCAAAACCCACCGCGACAGCTGCGTTGATGCCGACCGTCCGTCACGTCCACCGAATCCGTCCCCCGATTTCTCGGCTGGGAGCCCGTCCAAAGTTTGCGGACAGCTATCGCGGACTCGATTGACGCTCAAACATCGATTTGAGCGACCCTGTCATTCATCCCGCTTACTGAATAAACATTCATTCGGATGGCAATCATCGATCGCGTACGATCCGCAAGCCGATCGTACACCGTGATTTTCGTCGTCGCGTTGCTCGTTGGCGCCCTCGGGGCGCCAGCGGCCTACGGGGCGGCACAAGACGTCGGTGAATCGACACAGCACGTCTCCGTGATCGAGATCAGCTCGACCATCGCGGAGCCGACGGCTGAACCAGTCAAAGACGAACTCCAGGAAGCCCGCACGAACGACTCGATCAAGGCGGTCGTCCTGAAGGTGAATACGCCGGGCGGCAGTCTGTCGGCGACGGAATCACTCGCTCTCGACGTCGAGCGAACGGCCGAGCAAATGCCGGTCGTCACGAGCGTTTCACAAGTCGCCGCTTCTGGTGGGTACTACGTCAGTGCTCCGACCGACGAGATCATCGCCAACCCGAGCGCGTTGGTCGGGAGCGTCGGCATCAACTTCGCGTACATGAACGCCGGGACGCCGAGTTCGGCAATCCAGTCCGGTCCTGATAAGTCCGGAGGGTACACCGAGGAAGAGGCCATCGAGATGGCAGACATGATGGTCGAGGGCTTCTATGGAACCGTCCTCGAGCATCGCGGCGAGGAAATCACGCTGAGCAAAGCGGAACTCGGGTACGCGAAAGTCTATCCGAGTCAGGAGGCCCTTCACAACGGGATGATCGACGACGTCGGCACGCTCGACACCGCGATCCAACGGGCGGCCGAGCGGGCTGACCTCGATCGCTACACGGTCATCGAACCGGATACGACACCTGAACTGACGCCAATAGCGCTGCTGCAAGCCAACGGTGAAGAATCGTCGTCCGCACAAACCGGCGAACAGGTCGAAGCGCTCATCGATCCGGCGCCGGGCGTCGATACCCCCGTGGCACTCGCACTGTACGGATCACTTCCCGACGAACAGGTTATCGTCACGACGGCCGGTGCCGGAATCGGGACGGCGGATGAACAACCTGCGGCCACCTCGGAGGTGGACACATGACTCGTCTCGGCACGCGCATAGGGCTGTTCGTGTTGGTGGTTGCCGGGGTCATTGCCGTCGCCGGCGTCGGCGGCTTTGCAATGGCTGATTCGCCACCTGATCGGAGCGACGCGACAGTTGATAAGGCCTACTACACCTCCCAAGACCTGTTAAAAGCGGCCGAGTTGGCACCCCGCTCCGGCGATATCGAATTGGCCGACAAGGAGTCCCGGACCGTCCTGATATCGACTGACGGGCAGGTGAGCGACCTCGAACCTGTCGTGCAGGCACTCGTTGCTCATGGTCACGAGGTGCGCATTCACGGCGGCGATGCTGGATCGTTCCAGACCGTGGGTAGCCCGCTTCAGGGTATTGGGATGGGTTCGACCAGTGTCACTGGGGCAACCGGCGGTATCGAGGAGGAGCTGACAGCGGTCGATGCGTTGTTTGCCGTCGGCGGCTCCCAGTTCCAGGACGAGGACTTCGCTGCGATCGAGGCCTTTGCCGAGAACGGCTCGGTCGTGCTCGCGACCGACCCGACCGGGATGTACGAAAGCGGTGCCAGCGACGAACTGACCAGCCGATTCGGCGTGACCGTTGGCGACGGCTACCTGTATGACATGGCTGAAAACGACGCGAATTATCAGCGAATTTACGCCGCTGGATCCGACAAAGCGATTTCCGGAGACGCCGAGTCAGTCGTCCTCGATACGGCTGCGCCGGTGGTGAGCCATAACGGCACGACGGTCCTCGAAGCCGCCGACGCGAGCTACTCGGCTACCCGGACGAGTGACTCCTACCCGGTTGCGGTTACGAGCGGGAACGTGCTCGTGATCGGCGACACCGATTTCATGGCACCGCTTGATTACAACCGACTCGGGAACGATGAACTGATCGGGGGCATGTTGTCCTTCCTCACTGACACGCCGGAGAACCCTTACGAACCGACTCCCGAACAGCCGACGGGCCCGGTCGGTCCGACACCGCCGAACGGAACGTCGTATCCGCCAAGCGAACCCCCGACCGAGGAGACGACCCCATGATCAGTCGACGGTCGACGCTCCACAGTGTCCTCGCCCTTCTCACCGGGAGCGCACTTGCCGGCACGGCTGCCGGTCGAGCGTCGTCGTCGGCTACGGAATGGCCTCCTTACGATCCAGGCCACCGCAGCGGACCCGAGACGACGATCGCGATGGCGCTTCGTCCGGAAGCGGTGAGCCGAGCGCCCTTGCCGAACCCGGTCGCCGGTCGATTCCACGCACTCGCGGACCGATACGGAGCCGTTTCGGTCGACGATTTCGGGTCGATTCGAGGGGCCCTGGCCGTCGATGAGACACGTATCGTCGGTGGTGGAGCTATCGCCACGGCTGCATTCGACACCGACGATCTCGTGGCTGAATTGACGACCAATTCCTTCGTCCCCATCGAGGCTGACGAAGAGTCACTCCGTTACTACCGGAGCGAGACTGCTCCGGTGGCACTCGGAGTCGACGACTCGACGATCGCGGTCGGGTACGATGCGACGGATAGAGCACCCGACTCCCACGTGAAGGCCGTTGCCGGAGGGGAATCAACAGCCGATCAGGCAGGGAGCCATCGACGGATCGCCGCTTCGATCGACGCTGGGTCGCTGGCGACCGCGACACTCGGTTCGGCGACTCGATCCAGGTTACTGGACCGGATTCCAGGCCATAACGAGACGGTTGCATCAGTGATCAGAGCGGCATCCGGCTTCGGGGCTGGCCTCGAAGTCGGTCGGGATCGGAGTACACTCACGTACGCCGCCGATCTCGACGTGGATGCACTCTCCCTCGAAGCCGTCTGGGATCTCACAACGACGTCCACGGAGGCAAGTGCCACCTTCGACTTGAACCGGCTCGACCGCCGTGGCCGAATCTTTCTCGCACAGGGGACCGTCCGGACGGACCAGCTGTGGGCGGCACAGGAGGACCTGTTCGGCGTTTCCTTCGAGTCCGGTACCGGTTAGCGCAGGAGGACCGTCCCCACGAGCACTCCTGCACCGAGCAGGTAGAGGCCGATATCGATCCATCGGTGTCTGACCGTCGTGATCGAGGTCCGGGGCCCCGGCTCGTCGAACCCGCGGGCTCGGAGAGCCGTCGAGAGTTCGTAGCCGGCTCGAATCGTGGCGACGAAAAACGGGATGAGCATCGGGATCCGGGCTCTGGTTCTGGCGATCGGGCCGCCCGAGAAGTCGAGGCCGCGACTTCGCTGACTGTCCTCGATCGCCTGAAACCGCCGTTTGAGCTCCGGGACGAGCCTGATCGTCAGGGACAGCATGAACGCAAACCGCCAGGGAACACCGCTCTGGGTCAGTGCCGCCTCGAACCGGCCGGTTTCGGTTCCCTGTGAGAACCACGCGGCCACACTGGCCACGAGGACCAACCTGACGGCGATGAGCCCGGCCGTTTGGAGCCCGCCCGCCGTTAGCGAAAGTTCGACCGGCCCGATCGGAACCGCGATCCACGCCGGGCCGGAGGCATAGAAGACAGTGTTGATGCCGATCAGGAACACGACCAAGACGGCTAGTGGGGCAAGGGACCGAACCCATTCGGTCACCCCAACCTCGTCGGTGACCAGCACGATGACTGCAAACAGTCCCAACAGAATCAGTTGGCTTCGGATCGCCCCGGTCAGGAAGGCGGCGATCACAAAGGCCACGACGAGGGCGAGTTTCGCTCGCGGGTCAAACCGCTCCTGGGGGCTCATTCTGTTTCCTCCATCAGCCTGATCGCCTCGGTGACCGTGGACGGTGGCTGGTCGAATCCGTTCTCGGCCGCCCAGCGGACGGCGTCCGGGCGTTCAAGGCCGATAGATTCAGGGTCGTACGGGGGATCGGCGAGGATCGATCGAGCCGGCCCCGTCGCTTCGAGTCCCGCCGCCGACAGGACGATCACCGAGTCGGCAAATCGCCAGGCGAAATCGACGTCGTGGGTGACCAACACGACCGTTTGGTCGATGGTAGCGAGTCGGTCTCCGAGTCGCTCCCAGCCGGTCATGTCGAGCCCGCCTGTCGGTTCGTCGAGGGCGATCACGTCCGGATCACCCGCGAGCACGGCCGCGACCGTGACGAGTCGCTTTTCACCCTCGGAGAGGGCGTACGGATCCCGCGCTGCGAGGGCCTCGATGTCGAGTTGGGCCAGTGCGGTTTCGACCCGCTCGGAGACGGTCAAGCCGCGGTTTTCGGGATAAAAGGCGACCTCCTCCTCGACCGTCCGGGCGAAGAGCCCGTCAGCGGGTGTTTCGGGGGCCAGGCCGACGGCCGGGTCCTCGCGCCCCGCAATGTCGATCTCGCCCCCGGTCGGCTCGATCAGGCCCGCGAGCAACCGCAGGAACGTGGTCTTTCCCGTTCCGTTTGCGCCGAGGACCGCGACCGTTTGCCCAGTTTCGATACTGAAGCTGAGCCCCTCGAAGACCTGGTGGGCGGGATCGTATTCGAAGCTGAGCGAGCGGACGTCGATCACGGCTTACCTCCGCCGATCGGGATCGATTCGGGTGGGGGCTCCCGACCCAGTGCGACCCGTGTTTCGAACGGGAGTTTCACCCCCGTTTCCTGGAGTGATGCCACGACACTTCGTGGGCTGCCGGAGTCGGTGATCGCCCCCGCTTCGAGTATCTCCACGCGATCCACGCGATGGAGCAGGTCCGTGACGTCGTGTTCGGTCACGAGGAGGCCCGTGTGTTCCTGAATCGAGTCGATAGCAGCCAGAACCCGGCGACGGTTTGCCCCATCCAGGGACGCCAGGGGTTCGTCGAGCACGATCAGGTCCGGTTGGGTGACGAGCACGCCGAGTAAGGCAACCAATGTCGTTTCGCCCCGCGAAAGCGTGTCGACGCGCCGATCGAGGAGCGGGTCGGCGTCGAGTCGGTCGGCCCAGCGATCGATCAGCTCGTGGATCCGAGCCGGCTCGACGCCCCGATTTTCGAGACCGAAGGCGACGTCAGCCCGAACCGTTTCCCTGACCAACTGACGGCGAGGGGTTTGAAAGAGCATTCCCACTGACCCGTTCCGTTCGAGGGAACCGCCACGGGTGAGTCCAGGTTGGTCCTGGAGCAGCCCCGCGACCGCCGATCCGAGAAGGGTCTTGCCACTCCCGGAGGGGCCGGCCAGCAGCACGGTTTCCTCAGCTTCCAGAGCGAGGGAGACCGACTCGAGCAGCGGCCGCTCGTCGCGTCCCCGAACGGTTAGCTCCTCGACGGTGACGATACTCATCCCAGTTCTGGTATCCGATCCTCGAGGGCGGCAGAGAGGGGGACGGCGATGGCAAAGCCAACCAGTGCCTGCAGGATGTCGATGGGGAGTTCCTGGAAGATCGCAGCGGGAATCCCTTCGAAAACCGCCCGGGCCAGCACGTACGCCACGATCATCACCGGCGCGCCGGCCGCGACAGCGAGGGCCTTACTTTGAAGGCTTGTGCCCGCCAGTCGACCCACGACAAACCCCTCGACACCCTTGGCCACGAACGTGATCGGTGCGTACATGGGAAAGCCGAGGATCACGTCGGCCGCAGCCGCCCCGACACCGCCAGACAGCCCGGCGACCGTCCCACCGAACAGGAACGCGGCGGTGTAGATGAGCACTTCGCCGAAGTTCAGATAGCCGATCCCCACTGGGATGGAAATCACCATCGTCGCGACGGTGACGGCCGCGCCGACCATCGCGCTGAGGGCGACAGTCGTCGCGTCGAGATCGAGCCCGTTCGCCGATTGCATTGTGCGTATCTCTCGGAGTGGGCAAGTAGGCCCTTTCGGTTCCTCCCAGAATTTCTGGATTCCCGAGGGAACGGAGCCAGCGGGAACTGCCGGTCGGCGAACGCTCATGGGGCCGGCCCGAAAAGAACGGTCAATGGCTGCGCCACCACCCACTGACGAAGGCTGGTTCGTCCTGCATGACTTTCGGCAGATCGACTGGGCCGGCTGGCGAGACACACCGGCCCCACAGCAGGAAGCGGCGATCGAGGAGACTGTCGATTACCTCCACTCGACGGCCGAAGGGCAAGACGGCGAAACGGCCATCTTCGCTATCTCCGGCAACGAAGCCGACCTCTTGCTCATCCATCTCCGCCCCACGCTGGACGCGATCGAACGCGCCGAACGTCGCCTCAATCGGACTCGTTTCGGGCAGTATGCCGACCGCTCCCGCTCTTTTGTGTCGGTGACGGAGGTCGGTGGCTACACCTCCCAGGACTACTTCGACGAGGACAGCGAAGTCGATCCTGGCCTGGCCCGGTACATGGAGTCGAAACTGTACCCCTCGATCCCGGAGGACGTGTACGTCTCCTTCTATCCGATGGGCAAGCGCCGCGATCCCGAATACAACTGGTATGCCACGCCGATGGACGAGCGGGCCGAGATGATGGCCGAACACGGCGAGACCGGCAAGGGATATGCCGGCACAGTCACCCAATATATCACCTCGGGCTTCGGGCTGGACGACTGGGAGTGGGGCGTGACCCTCTTCAGCACCGAGGCCACTGCCCTCAAGCAGATCGTCTACGAGATGCGATTCGACGAAGCGACCGCCAAGTACGGCGAGTTCGGCCCCTTCTTCGTCGGGCGACGGTTCCCAGCGGCGGACCTCGGGGCGTACATGAACGGGGCGGCGATCCCCACCGGAGGCGACGAGGGCGAATCGGCCTCAGCTGACACGAGCGCTGACGCGGTCCGTGAAACACTAGCCGAAGAGGACGTCTACGCCGGCAAACCTCACGGCGAAGACGTCTACGCGGTCGCGCTCTACTCCGAAGCCGACGTGGACGAGCTAACCGAAACCATCGACGGGATGCGGTCGAATTTCGAGCACTACGACACCCACGAGTCGACGGCCGTGTACCGCTCCCGCGGCGACGGCCCGAACGCGGTCGTCAGCATCTGGGACACCGAATCGGCCGCCGAAACGGCAAGTGGCTTCCTCGCGGACCTTCCCGAGACTGTCGGGCAGCCCGGCGACGCCCCCGATGGGTGGGGGACCATGGGGATGTTCTATACCGTCGAGCCGGACCACCGCGAGACGTTCATCGGGACGTTTGAGGACGTGACCGAGGCGCTTGCAGCGATGGACGGCCATCGAGAGACTGAGCTGCTCGTGAATGTCAGCGACGAGAACGACATGTTCATCGCGAGTCAGTGGGATTCACAGGCAGACGCGATGGCGTTTTTCGAGTCCGAGGACTTCCGGGAGACAGTGTCGGCGGGCCGGGAGATGCTCGCTGATCGCCCTCGTCACGTGTTTCTGGGCTGATTGCTGCTCGTTGCTCGTCGGAGCCTATTTTCGTTCCCGTCATTTCGTGACCGAATCGACCTGATTCGA
>CAZVCA010000006.1:9282-45940 GCA_964626045.1 uncultured Halobacteriales archaeon
GATCGGGACGAGAGCGTCAGCATGGACTGACGGGAAACAATGAAAGCGATGCCGGCAGGAATAGCAGCATGGAATATCGCACCCTTGCCGACGAGTCGGTGCCCGCTGTCGGGCTCGGAACCTGGCAGATGGATACGGACACGGCCCGCGAGGCCGTCGAAACGGGGCTCGAACTGGGCTATCGCCACGTCGACACCGCCCAGATGTATGAGAACGAAACCGGTGTCGGCGCGGGCATTGCCGCTGCGGACGTCGAGCGCGAGGACGTTTTTCTCACCACGAAAGTAAACCCGACCCATCGATCAATCTCGGATATTGTCGGCTCTGTCGAAGGATCCCTCGACAGGCTGGGGGTCGATCACGTGGATCTCCTCCTCATTCACTGGCCCCATCCGTTAGCAAACCTGGAAACCGTCATCAACGGGCTCGAACGCGCCCGCGAAGCAGGGTATACGAAACACATCGGGGTGAGTAACTTCGGCCGGGACCGCCTCGAGCGGGCCCAGGAGCTGGCCGATGCACCGATCGTCACCGATCAGGTCCTCTTTCACCGCTGGTGGACCCAGCCGGAACTTCGGGAGTATTGCCAGTCGACGGAGACGGTTCTCACCGGCTACAGCCCCCTCGCGAATGGCGCGCTCGTCGACGACCAGGCGTTGCAAGCCATCGGAAGCCGGTATGACAAATCCGCCGCCCAGGTCGCCATTCGGTGGGCCATCCACCACGACACTGTCATGACCATTCCGATGTCGACGACACGAGCACACCTCAAAGACAACATCGACATCTTCGATTTCTCGCTTACCGAGGCAGAACACGACCGCATAACCGAGCCGTCGTATCTCAAGACCGGCATCGCGATGCTCCGCGGCCAACTTGGCATCTAAGACGGCACTCACGTAGCCGAATGGAGGCCGCGTGTTCCCCGTGGAACGGTGAGAACTGTAAGTGGAAAAGATTATAGTGATAAATAATTATATTCAGGCAACCAGTCATGCAACTCGATACCGTTTTCGAGAAGGTGAGATCGGACGCAGAGCGGCTGCTCGTCCTGTATCTCCAGGAAGTGGGATCCGCAACGACCGAGCAGATGGTGGCCACCTTTGGCTGGCACCGAACCAAGACGATCTCGGTGGCACGGAATCTAGAAGAGCGCGGTATTCTGACAGAACTCGAGGCCTCGAGCCGGGAACGATTTACCCTCTCCGCGGCGTGATTTCGCGCTACAGACCCTGCACCGGTCGTTTGTAGCTCTCCAGCCACGAAGGCAAATCGGCTGCGAGGGCCCGACTCACTCTGTCTCGCCGTCTTTTTGCTCTCCATCGAACGTGTACTCCGCGGCGTTGTCCTGTGGTTCGTAGTCGAGTACGTCCCGGGCCCGCTCCAGCGAGTAGAACTTCCGATCGTTATCGGAGATCCCGTAGACGATCTCGTAGTCGTATTCGGCCTGGATCGCCCGGTCGAAGAGGTGGGCACAATCCCGGTGGGAGAGCCACATTGCCTGGCCGCGTTCGTAGTTCCGGGGTGGGTGGTCTTTGGTTACGTTCCCGATCCTGACGTTGAGCACGTCGAGCCCGTATTCGTCGTGATAATACCGCCCGAGCACCTCCCCGGCGGCCTTGCTCACCCCGTAGAGGTTCGTCGGGCGTGGCAGCTCCGACCCGTCAAGCGTGAACGAATCGTCGGCTCGATAAAGGGCCGGCTCCCGGTCGGTCTCGTAGTGGCCGACGGCGTGATTCGAGGAGGCGAAGACGACTTTCTCGACCCCTGTCTCGACGGCCACCTCGAAGACCGTTCGCGTGCCGTCGATGTTGTTCCGGAGCACGCTCTCCCACGGCGCGTCGGTCCGTGGATCGCCGGCCAGGTGGAGGACGACCTCGACGTCCGCCATCGCTTCTTCGAGGGTTTCTCGGTCGGTGATGTCGCCGACGTACACCGGGTGGTCGGTCGACGCAGTGAGCGGTTCGCGGTCGAGGAGGCGAAAGGCATACTGGTCGCCGAGCCCCGCCCTGATCGCCGTCCCGACCCGCCCCGCTGCGCCCGTCAACAGGACCGGTGGTTCCATTCGTTCGGAGGATCGGCAAGCACGAATAAGTAGCATGTGGTTCGAACCCGAACGGCTTTGGCGCTGTCACTGTTCCACAGAGCCATGCCAACTGACGGCGAGGCCGCCGGGTTCGAACTCGGCATCAAGTTCGGAGCCCTCTTCCACCAGTTCATCGGGACACCGGTCAGCCCCGACAGCGCAGCGAGCCTGGCGACGGCGATCGAGGACTCGATCGAGAACCAACCGAACTGTGCGGCCGTCTCGGTGGCGATCGACCGGGACCAACTCGCCGAAGACGTGGGTCCGTATGGGTACACCGGGCTCGCGGGGCGGCATCTCGACGTCGAAATCGAGGTCGACATGGACGGGACTCGGGCCGTCGGCTCGATGGCGATGGTCGATGGATACCCGCTGATGACTCTCGACGACGTCGAGTAACCCGCTCAGAGCCGCTGTTTGATGTAATCGGTGATCTCCGTCAGGGTCCCCGGATCGGACGTGTAAAACCCTTGCCAGCGTCGCGGATCCGTTTCGTAGGCCAGGAGCCCGAACGGGGCCCCCGCCTCGTCGGGTTCGAAGAGCACGAACCAGGCCCGCTTGAAATCCTCGCTTCGGCCGGTGTGGGTGGTCACCGGCAGTTCCCGCGAGGGAATCCAATCCGGTTGCCCGTAGACGTGGACCTCAACGTCACTCTCCGCGAGCTTCTCGTACACCGCCCGGGTCCCTTGCTCGTCCTCGATCCGGGAGAGATACTGGAAGGAGGTCCGGAGCGTTCCCGTCCCGGTTTCGTAGGCCTGGCGCTCGACGAACCGGGAGATGAGAATCAACATGAGCTTCTCGGAGTTCGACTCCGGATACCCCCGCAGGTAAAATGGCACCCCTTCGAGTCCCTGGATCACCTCGGGGACATCGATGTCCTCGAGTTCCCTCGTGCCGGTAATGAACAGATCGGAGTTGACGATGAGAATCGAATCCTGTAGCGCGGCGAGGGGCGAACTCGCGATCACCTCGCCGTCTTCCACGAGCACAACGGTATTGGTCTCATAGTCCGGAAGCGCCCGCTCTTCTACCTGTACCTGCTGCTTATCGAAGAGGTCCCCGAGCATTCGGCGGACTGGGTCCGGCGCCGCCTCGTTGACCAGGATGAGCGACCGGTCTGCGGGCGCCTCCGCCGGAATGAACCGTCGGAGCGTCATTTCGTCTTGGGGTCAGACGGGTCGACCTTATGTAAGCAGGGATAGGCGACGATATACCCTCTATCCCGGATCATCGATGTGGCGGCCGGTCGACTGACCGCTCGGCGACCGCTTCGAGCAGGGTTTCCAGCCGGTCGATCGCTCGCTGGAGGAGCCGTTCCCCCTCCTCGGCGGTTGCCTCGGTCGGATCGCCGACGGTCCCGTTTGCCGTGAATTCGGCGCTGTCGTGGGCCAGATTCGTTCCGACGACCCAGTCACCCCACCGATCCGCGCCGCCGTCGCGCCCGGATTCGAGCTGGTCGTCCCTGACCAGTTCGGGGGCGGTATGTAAGAGGAGGGACGTTTCGAGTGGACCAGCATGGCCCATGTCGAAGGGTGCGTCGACGGCGTCGAACCAGGTGAAGGGGACGACAAGCGCCTCCTCGTCTCTGGAGACGGTGGCCGCCACCTCCCCGAGTGCCGGAATGTTCCCCCCATGGCCGTTGACGAGGACGATCCGGTTCCACCCGTGGTGGATCAGGGACTCGGCGACCTCCCGGACGTAATCACGGAAGGTAGCGGGTGAGACCCAGAGGGTCCCGGTGAACTGCCGATGTTCTTCGGAGATCCCGACCGGGATCGGGGGCGTCACCATCACCTCCCGATCGATGGCCGCGGCCGTTTCGCTTGCAACCGTCGCGGCCGCGAGATAATCCGTGCCCATTGGATCATGTGGGCCGTGCTGCTCCGTGCTCCCGACAGGGATGAGAGCCAGATCGGTCGCCGCGGCATCCGCGTCGGTCCAGGTGTGCTCAGGGAGGTCCATACACGAACCCGGCGGGCGAGAACCAAAAACACCCTGCCCGGCGGTTACTCAAGGAACGGATCGGTATCCATCACCCGTTCGCGAGCCCGTTCGACGAAGGCGTCGGGCAAATCCTCGATCTCGCCGGCCTGGACGCCCCAGAGATTCGCGTACAACCCGTCGGCCGCCAGGAGCTCCTCGTGGGTCCCCTGCTCGACGACTTCTCCCTCGTCGAGGACGACGATCGTGTCGGCGTCTTTTACCGTCGAGAGGCGGTGGGCGATGGCGAAGGTGGTGCGGTCAGCCGTGAGTTCAGCCAAACTTCGCTGGATGAGCATCTCGGTTTCCGTATCCACGTCCGAGGTCGCCTCGTCGAGGATCAGGATCTCCGGGTCGGCGAGGATCGCCCGGGCGATAGCAATCCGCTGGCGTTGGCCGCCGGAGAGTTTGACCCCGCGTTCCCCGACTTTCGTGTCGTAGCCCTCGGGGAGTTCCTCGATGAACTGGTGGGCGCGAGCGGCCTTGGCGGCCTCGATGATGGCGTCCTCGCTCGCGTCCTGGGAGCCGTAACTAATGTTTTCCATCACGGTCCCGTAGAAGAGGAAGGTATCCTGGCTCACGTAGCCAATGTGCTCGCGCAAACTCGAGCGAGCGACCTCGCTCACCTCCTGGCCGTCGATGCGGATTGCTCCCTCGTCCACGTCGTACATCCGAAGGAGCAACTTGAGCGCGGTCGATTTGCCGGCGCCGGTCGGTCCCACGAGGGCCAGGGTTTCGCCGCTTTTCGCCCTGAAGGTGAGGTCCTCGACGATCGGTGTCTCGTCGTATCCGAAGGTGACCCCGTCGTAGACGACGTCGCCGTCGGTCACCTCGAGGGCCGGTGCGGTCGGGTCCTCGGGGATCTGGCTCGGTTCGTCCATCAGGCCGAAGATACGTTCGGCCGAGGCCCGGGCCCGCTGATACATGTTGATGATCTGGCCGAACTGCGCCATCGGCCAGATGAACCGCTGGGTCAGGAGGATGAACGTGACGAAGCTCCCGACTTCGAGAGTCCCGGAAAACGGCCCCGGGGCGGCGCCACGAAAGACCCAGAGTCCGCCGACGGTGAACGTGATGACAAAGCCGATCCCGGCCAAGAGCCGCAGGCCGGGGAAGAAGGTGATCCGGGTGCGGATCGCGTCCCAGTTGGCGTCGTAATACTCCAGCGAGACGTCTTCGACCCGCTCGGATTCGTAGGGTTCCGTGTTCGCACTTTTGATGACGGAGATGCCGCCGAGGTTGTTCTCGAGCCGGGAGTTCAGCGTGCCGACCGAGGAGCGAACGGTCGCGTATTTGGGCTGGATCAACTGGACGAACACGTAGGTGAAAAGCGCGATCAGGGGGACCGGGAGGAGCGCAACCATTGCGAGTTGCCAGTTGAGCGTAAACAGAATGGCACCGATCCCGAGGATCATCACGCTCAGCCGGAGGGCCCCGTTCATCCCCTCGTTGAGGAACCGCTCCAGGCGGTTGACGTCGTTCGAGAGGATCGACATCAGTTCGCCGGTCTGCTTATCGGCAAAGAAGCTCATATCGAGTCGCTGCATCTCGTCGTAGGTGTCGGTGCGCACGTCGTGCTGGATCTTCTGGGCGAAGGCGTTCCACCCCCAGTTGCGGGTCCAGTGGAAGATCGCCGCGCCGCCGAAACTCACCGCGATAATGGCGACCGTGAACCAGAACGTGCCCGCCGTGGTCCCCGGCAACCAGGGCTCCGGGACCCACGATATCGGCCACCGGCGGTCGAAGGGCACCTGGTTTCGAAACACCGAGTCGATCGCGATCCCCAACAGCACCGGGGGGAGCAGGTCCAAGATGCGGGCGAACATACTCGTGAGGACACCCACCAGAAAATACGGCACGTAGGCCTCCCCGTAGCCGACGAACAACCGCTTCATCGGGTTCGAGGCCTGCTCCCGGACGTCCTCGAACGGGTCCTCGTCTTCCGCGCCGTAGGCCATATCCCATCCTCGGGCTGGGTTGGTTCAAAAACGTTTGCGAACCGGTCCCCCGTTATCGGGGCAAGTCCCGAACGCGATCACCCTCTGTGATCCCGTGGTCGGCGGCATACCCCCGGTTCACTTCGATGACCCACCGGGCATCAGCGGTGAAGTGGCGGTCGTCGTCGGTTGCCGCCTCGAAGATCGCCGTGATCTCTCCGTCCCCGTTCACGAAGATGATATCCAGGGGAAACGCCATCTCACGCATCACGTAGCTTCGACTGTCCGTCGTCTCGTAGACGAACACCATGCCCTCGTTCGGTCCCAGCGATTCGGTATCACTCAGCCCGATCAATCGCGTGTCACGGGTGTCTGCGACCGGGCCCGAAATATGGCCGAGGGCGGTCTCGTTCTTGTCGACGAAGGTGACAGTGACCTCGTCGGTGTCCGCTGTCCCGTTCTGCGTATCGACTCCCGCCAGTGGGCCAGGGGCGACGATCGAAATTACGAGCAGCAGCAGGCCGAAGAGAAGTAGCCAGGTCCACCGCTGTCCCATTTTTCACCACTTCGACCTCGGCGGCTAAGAAGTGACCGGTCACTGCCGGAGGAGCAGGATCGACGTGCCAGACACAAGGGCCACCAGTCCCACATGGCCGAGCAGGGCCGCTTGCAGGATCGGGTGGCCGGCGAGGATCGGGACGACGAGCAACTGGAGGGAGGCAAACCCGATCGTCATGGCATCGAGGCGCACGAACCGGCGACGGGTGGCCGGGTTGAGGTCATCGCCGAAGCGGAGCGTCCGCCAGAGCCCGGTGACACAGGCCCACCAGCCGACCCCGATGCGATAGGCGACATCCCAGCCGATCATCAGGAGGACGAAACTGAACACGACGGGTGGTTGTTCACCCAACAGGTCCCTGACCAGGTACGGGGCCGAGCCCTGTGGATCGTAGACGAAGGCATAGACGATCAGCAAGACGAACGAAACCAGGCCGAGCACGATCTCGATTCGTGACCCCAGCAGGCCGTTCAGATACGCCTGTGGCTCGGAGCCGGCCCGAAACCCCTTCGAGAGCCGGAGCATGAACAGGCTCCCGGCGACGGCCACGAGGACCCCGACCGTCCCGGCGAACGCGGCCTCGGGACGGCCGTGATACCAGCCCAGGGCGAGCACCGCGATCTCGAAGGCGAAAAACTGGACGCCGACCGCGACCCGCCGGGAGGTGTTCACCCCGGGGATGCTACGGATGATACTCTCGTAGACCCATTCTTGGCCCTCGGGGGCGCTATCTGTCGTCATTCGCCGTCGAGAGCTCGCTGGACGGCCTCGTCGAACGGCGTCCGGTCCATCGGCAGGAGCTCTTCGGCCAGATGATCTCGCACCACCACCGGGTTCCGCAACCCCTCGATCAACGGGTGGGAGATGTGTTTTGGCGTGTCCGTGACGAGATCGATCCAGTACACCGACAGCTTTGGCGTGAGGACCGGCACCGGGATGATCGTCAGGTGCCGCCCCATGGCGGCCGCCGTCCGTTCCATCATCTCCTGGTAGGAGAGGACCTCCGGGCCACCGATCTCGAGGGTTTCACCCCGCGTCTCCGGGGTTTCGATCGCCCGGCGGAGGTATTCGGTCACGTCGCTGATGGCGATGGGCTGGGACGGTGTTCGAACCCATTTCGGCGTGATCATCACGGGGAGGCGAGAGACCATCTGTCGAACCATCTCGAAACTCGCGCTGCCGGCGCCGACGACGATCGCGGCCCGAAAACACGTCAGATCGTAGTCCCCGGTTCGAAGGACTTCCTCTACCTCCTGCCGTGATCGCAAATGTGGCGAGAGGTCGGGCCCGGTCTCCCCCAGGCCGCCGAGATAGATCACGCGGTCGACGCCGGCATCACTGGCGGCGTCCGCGAAATTCTGGGCCGCCTGGAGATCACGTTCCTCGAATTCCTCCCCAAAGCCCAGCGAATGGATGAGATAGTAGGCGACGTCGACGTCCTCGAAGACGCCGTCGAGTGTGGGCGGGTCGAGCACGTCGCCCTCGCGGACGTCGATCCGGGAATCGAGTTGGGATTCGCCCTTCGACCGGTCCCGCGTCAACGCGCTGACCGCGTAGTCGTGTTCGAGTAGTTCCGTCACAAGGTTGCCTCCGACGAACCCGGTCGCTCCGGTTACGAGAATACGCATAGGGTAGTTTCGTCCCCGAGCATGATAATGGTGCCCTTGGCACCCCCAGGAGACCGGAAGTGGTTATTAGACCGTGCCCCATGTGCCGGTAGGATGAAAGCGACCGCTGTCGCGCATCCGATCCAGGGGTTGCTGAAGTATCACGGCTTCCGGGACCCGGATCGGAACGTGCCGGCACACGATTCGATATCGGTGTGTACGGCGCCTTCGCGCACCACGACGACGGTCGCGTTCGGTGAGCGGGAGGACGAGGCTTTCGCCGACGGAGCGGACGAGGTGATCGTGAACGGCGCGCCTATCGATGCGGAAGGAGCCACCCGAGTGCAGACGGTTCTGGATCTCGTCCGGCAGCGTGCGGACATCGAGGCCGACGCCAGGGTCGTTTCCGAGAACACGTTCCAGTCGAACGTCGGCCTCGGGGCGTCCGCGTCTGCATATGCAGCACTGGCGAAAGCGGCGACTGAGGCCGCCGGACTTTCGCTCTCCCGGGCGGGCCTCTCCCGATTGGCGCGACGAGGGGCGGCGTCGGCTGCGCGGAGCGTCGTCGGGGGGTTTGCCCACCTCCGGACCGCCGATGCACCCGCGAACAGTGTCGCCGAACCGATCCCGGCGGCCTTCGAGGAGGACATTCGTATCGTCGTCGCCTCGCTTCCCGAACGAAAATACACCTCACGCGCACACGCAACGACCCCCGACTCCCCGCTTTTCGCTGGCCGCAAAGCGGCTGTCCACGAGCGGGTCGCGGATCTCCGCACCGCGATCCAGTCGGGGGATTTCGAGCGGACCTTCACCATCGCGGAGCGGGAGTCGATCGAACTCCTCGGCGTGACGATGACCGGGCCCGACGGGTGGCTCTACTGGCGACCGGAAACGCTCGCGGTGCTCGAAACCGCACGCGAGTTGCGGGAAGCGGGCCATCAAGTCTTTTTCTCGGCTGACACCGGCGCGACGGCCTACCTCAATACGACAGCGGCGGACGTCGGGGCGGTTACGGCAGCGATCGAGGACCGGGGAATCCCGACCCGGGTCTGGCGGGTCGGAGGCGGCGTCGAGGCGTCCTCCGATCACCTCTTTTAGGTCACTCGAAGGCTTCGCCGAGCGCCTCAATCGGGGAGAGATCCAGGTGGTCTTCGATGAGGCTGGCGGCTCGCTCGTACGGGTCCTCGCGTGGACCCGCCTCCGTCGGCCGATCCAGTCCGGCTTCATCGAACAGATTCGCCACGAAGGCGTCCCGGACGGATGGGTTCTCGAAGAGCCCGTGAAGGTACGTGCCGAGGACGGTGCCGTCACAGGCACTCGACGCTTCCAGTGGGTGGGCCACGTCGCCGTTGAAAGCCGTCTCTCCCATGTGGATCTCGTACCCCGAGACCGCTCCCTCGGCCCCGGCGATCGGTCCCGCGCCCTCGACCGAACAGGTCGTTCGGGACACCTCCTTCTCGGGCGAGAACGTCGTATACACGGGCAACTGGTCGAGCCCCGGGACAGTTCCCGCCACGGCCGTGCTCTCGATTTCGGCTTCCTCGATGGACGCCCCGAGCATCTGATAGCCGCCACAGATGCCGACGATCGGTCCGTCGAAGGTCTCGAGTGCTCTATCGAAACCCGCTTCCTGCAGCGCGAGCAGGTCATCGACGGTGTTTTTCGACCCTGGAAGCACGACCGCGTGGAACCGGTCGAGCCCCTCGTCCAGGGGGACATAATGGACCCGAACGCCAGGTTCGTTCGACAGCGGCTCCAGGTCGGTGAAGTTGGAGATGAACGGGATCCGGGGGACGGCGACGTGAACGGCGCTATCAGCGCTAATGCCGTCCTCGTCGCCGAAGACGGTGTGCTCACCCTCGGCCGGCAACGAGACGCTGTCCTCAGCCGGGAGGCCAGGATCCTCGGCCGGCAGGACCCCGAGGACGGGGACCCCGGTCATCGCCTCGAACGCCTCGATTCCCGGGTCGAGGACGTCCTTCGAACCCCGGAATTTGTTGATGACGATCCCGGCGACCTGCTCGCGGACGTCTTCGGGCATCAGTTCCAGGGTGCCATAGAGGCTCGCGAAGACGCCCCCTCGTTCGATGTCCCCGACGAGGATGATGTCGGCGTCAGCGAACCGTGCGGTTTCGATGTTCGCCAAATCGCGGTCAAGGAGGTTGATCTCCGCGATGCTCCCCGCGCCCTCCGCGACGAGCACGTCGTACGCGGCCGCGAGCCGCCGATGTGAGGCGATCGCGGCGTCCCGGGCGCGTTCCCAGTGGTCCTCGTAGTAGGTCCCGGGCTCGTAGTGGGCCTGGGCCTGGCCGTGCAGGACCAACTGGCTTTCCCCGTCCCCTCGCGGTTTGAGGAGCACCGGATTCATGTCCGTCGTGGGTGTCACGTCGGCGGCACGGGCCTGGACGTACTGGGAAACCCCGATTTCGCCCCACTCCCGCTCCGCGTCTTCGCCGGTCCGCTCGCCTGGCCCAGCAGGCTGTGTCGCGGTCTCGTCTCGAACCGGCGAGACGACCACGCGGGCGTTATTGCTCATGTTCTGGGCCTTAAAGGGTGCCACTCGCACGCCCCGATCGGCCAACAATCTGGCGAGACCGGCGCTCACGACTGATTTCCCGACGTGACTTGCCGTCCCCGCGACGAGCACGGTGGCGGCCCCCTCTGGGCTGTCTGTCATTCCGTTCATGGCTCGAATCGGCTCGCCTGGCGACTGGTTACGATCCCCGCTTCAGCCGTATCTACGCTGGCCGGCGGCTCCGTGTCGGCGAATCGCGACTCGAAGCTTCCCCGGATGGCAGCCCTGACGGCCGCCCGTGTTGCGTCCCCGACCTGCGTCGCACTCCCCGCAAAGGTCGTCTGTGGGCCCGTCGGATCGGTGCCGACCGCGACCGCGTCGGAGGTCGTCCCAGTGAACCCGGTCAGCTGTGAAACCGTCGCCGTTTTGGCTTCGACGGCGGCCGCCAGGAGCGTTCCAAGCGGGCCATCCGCGAGGGCGCGATCCGTGCCCACGAGCAGGTTGATCGTTCCGATCGCTTCGTGGTCACCAACGAGTCCCTCGGGCTCGGTGCCATCGGGCTCCAGGGGGAGTGCCGCGGGATTGGAGAGGCCGACGGTCGCGACCACGCGAACCCCGTCCAGGGTCGCGCCCGCGGCATGGGTCATGTCCACGCCGGTCAAGAGCGCGGGACCTGGGACCTCGAATCCCGCCGACTTGCAGCGTTCGGTGGCATAGGTTTCCAGATCCGTCCGATCCCAGCCTTTCGGCACGGAGACGTTGTAGACCGCGTCGGCGTCCCGATAGCCGCCGCTCCAACCCGTCAGCAACCACCTGGCATCCGGCGCGCGGGCCTGCAGGACGCCGTCACGGATCGTGGTGTCAAACATCCAGAAGCACCTCTTCGAGCCGCCGGTTCTCGGATGGCAGCCGGACGGCGACCCGGACATGCGAGTCGAGTCCTCTGAAGGTCCGGGCATCCCTGAGGATCACGCCGTTCGTTCGGGCTCGCTCGAGGAAGGGCGTGACTGGTTCGTCAACATCCAGGAGGAGAAACGGGGCGTCGGATTCGAACACCTCGAATCGCTCCTCGAGCCTGGCCCGGAGTTGGGTCCGTTCTCGCCTGACGCGATCACGCGTCTCGCTGATGAAATCGGTGGCGCCCATGGCCTGGGCGCCAACCATCAGGGCGGGAACTCCCAGATTCCAGGTCAGTCTGGCCCGTTCGAGCCGCTCTCTGAGCTCGCCGGTGGCGACGGCGAACCCGGCCCGGAGGCCGGGAAGCCCGAACAGTTTCGTCAGCGACCGGGCGACAATCACGCCGTCGGTGCCGGCGAAACTCGGCTCGTCGGTAAACCCGAGGAAGGCTTCGTCGACCAAGACGGTCGTGTTCACGGCGCGGCTCCGCGCTACGAAGTCTTCGAGGGCCCCCGGATCAGCGAGCTCGCCAGTCGGGTTATTGGGGTTGCAGACGATTGCGAGCTGGTGGTCAGTCGGGTCGGCTTCGAGGAGTTCGTCCTGAGGGACAAAGACCGGTTCCGCGCCCTGCAAGCGAACCTCGCGTTCGTATTCGCCGAAACTCGGATACGGCACAAGGACGCTGTCCCCTGGCGAGACTGTCACAGCGAGCCCACGTCGGATCGCGGCGAGCCCGCCCGGGGTCGGAATCACCTGGTTGGGGTCAACGTCCACGTACGCCGCTGCTGCCTTCCGATAGGTCGGTGCGTGGTCTTTCGGGTACTGTCGGGCTGTTTCGAAGGCCGATTCGTAGACCGCCCGTATCCCGGGCGGCGTTTCGGGGTTGACGTTCGCGCTGAAATCGATCCCCTGACTGTCCGGCTCGCTGCCGTGGGGCACCCGATCGACGGTGTCGATGCTATCTCGGTCCATCGTCCCTCGCGAGTATCGTCGCGATCCAGGCGTCTCTCGGTCGGTTCACGTTGACGGCAAGTTGCACTCGCTCGGTCATGAGTGTGTCCTCGGGTTCCGGGTCGCCGACGACGTTGACGCCGGTCGGGGCGACGACGCTCCCCTCGTACTCGGCGGTCGAATCGACGGAGACGCCGAGGGTTCGCTTTTGCTCGACCGGGACGGCCACCATCGCCGACCCGGTTTCGTAGGCCTCGAGAACCCAATCGATCGCCGGGCCGGTAAGCAAGGGAAGGTCCGCCCCGAGGGTCAGCACTGGCCTACCGACCTGTTCCAGCGCCGCGGTGAGGTCGGCAACGTACCCCTCGCCTGTCCCGTCGATAACGGGAACATCGAGATGGGCCCGCGTTTCGGGCGTGTGTGGGGAGCTGACGGCCACAATCCGATCGACCCTGCTCGCTTCGAGGGCGCGAAGGACCCGATCGATCATCGGCACCCCGTCAATTTCGAGCAGCGGTTTTTCCCGTTCGCTCCCCAGTCGTGTCCCCCTCCCCCCACACATCACCAGAGCGTCCATCCGATCACCCCCACCAGGAGCGCGGCGAGCCTCGCGACCTCGTTCGTGGCCCCGAGGACGTCGCCGTTGATCCCGCCGAGGCGCTTCGCTGCGTAGCGCTCGCCGAGCAGCCCGACCAGCAGGGCGATGCCGACCGTCACGGCTCCAGCGGGGCGTGGGACGGTAACGAGCGCTGCGGGGAGGGCGAGTCCGATCCCGAGCGGGAGTGTCCATCGATTCGCGCTCTCGGCCAAGGCCGACCCGAGTCCCTCGTGGCTCGGGGTGCCACGAACGAGGACGGTGAGCATAGCGAGTTTGGCCCCGACTTCTGCGGCGACCACGATGCCAAGCCCCGTGCGTGCTGGCTCGGCGCCGAGCCACAGCCGTGCCAGATCGGCCTCGGCGAGTGTCTGGCCCACCGCAAAGAGCCCCAGGAGGACCGTGCCGAGGGCGAGGACCGCCCCGACGCCGATCGAACTGTCTTTCATGGCCGCTCTGGCCCGTTCCGGATCGCCGTGGGTGGCGACCCCGTCGGCGACGTCGAGCAGCCCGTCGATGTTGTTGATTCCGGCAAAGCCCACGATACCGAGGACGAACCCGAAACCGACCAACGGGGCCGGAAGCGGGAGGAAAAGCGGGAGGGAGAGCAAGCCCCCCAGCACGTACCCGACCGGGACCATGGCGACGGGCCGATCGGCGAAGGCCTCCCACCCCGCTTCCGTCCGGCCGATCGGGAGCGTGGAAAGAAAGCCCAGTGCGCCACGGAACGCAGTCAGCACCACGCGATCACCCCGGCGACAGCAAACGCGAGCACCCCGCTTCGGGTGCCGATACGGACCGCCGAACGGGCCATCTCGACGGTCGGGAGGGACGCCGTCGGGTTGAGATCGTAGGTGTCGGGTTTGTGCAGGCGACTGTCGAGGGCGCCCGCCATCGCGGCCATCGGCCAGCCGGAGTTGGGGGACGGTGGGTCCCGTGCCCACGAGGCCGCCCGTTTCACTGCGCCCGGTTGTCCCGCCGCGAGCGCGATCACAGCCGCGGTCAGTCGAGCCGGCACCCACTCGACCAGATCGTCGAGCCTGGCGCTTGCGGTGCCGTGGGCCCGGTCCGGATAGCCCAGCATGGAGTCGAGCGTGTTCACGGCTTTCACCCAGACGGCGGCGCCGACTGCGACCGGGAGGGACAGGAGACTGCCCAGGGCGAAGGCAACTAAGGGGGCGACGAGCCCATCTGCCAGGTTTTCGGCCAGACTCTCGACGGCCGCGCTCCGGATCTCGGCGGCTGACAGGGATTCCGTGTCCCGGCCGACCAGACCGATGACGTCCCGCCGGGCTGTCTCGAGGTCGGTTTCGGTTGCTTCGGTGACGTTGGTGGCAACGGCAGTGAGCATGCGGAGACTGACGGTCGTGAATACGATTACGCCGGCAACCGCTCCGAGGAGGATTGGAGGGATGCTGATGCCCAACGGTCCCGTCCCGAGCAGCCAGACTGGGAGGGCGGCAACGCCAGCGGCCACGACCGGGACGACCAGTGCGATGGCCGCGCCGGCGAGTTGGGGGTGGGTGTAGTTTCTATCGAGGATCCCGATAGCCCGGCCCAGGATGGCGACCGGATGGACCGATTCGGGGACTTCCCCCACGGTCGCGTCGAGGACGAAAGCGACGCCGACGGCGACGGTGGCTATCGGGGGCATATGAATCGATTGGTGGGCCCGCTGTAATGAGTGGGGTGGATCTTCGGCTCGGGAATCAGTCCCGGCGACGCATGCCGATCGTTCCGAGCACCGCGATCAACGCCACGAGCGGACCCACACCGGGCGCTTCGGTTTCCGTGGTCACCGCTGTCGTCTCCTCGTCGGCGAAACTCTCGGCGGCCGACTCGTAGGCGTCGGGATGCCAGGTGCTCGCGAAGTCCTCGACGACCTGGATCGTCCGTGGCGCGGGTTGGTTCAGGTAGTTCGCGTTGACTTGGATGATGTTATCGTTTTGCACGGCAGCCGTGTTGTTGTAGGCCTCGGTCGCCGGGACCACGCCTGGGGCTTCGTTGCTCACCACGATGTACTCGGGGTTCTGGTCGGCGACGACTTCGGCACTGATCTGTGCGTAGCCTTCGATACCGGCTTCCGCGGCGATGTTCGTCCCGCCAGCGGTGCCGATAATGTCGTTGATGAACGTTTGCTCACCGGCCGTAAACCCACCACCGAGGAGGTAGAGGACGGTCGGTCGCTCCTGGCCCTCGACGGCGGTGCGGACGATTTCGACTGACTGTTCCATCTCGTCGGCACGTTGGTACGCTCCTTCACATTCACCGACTAACTGCCCCGTGAGACGGGTTTTTTCCACGACGTCTTCCATCGTTGTCGCGGGACCGAAATTATACACGGCGACGTTCGCCTCCCGAAGTTGTTGGACTTTGTCATCACTGATGATGTCGGGGGCCAGGACCAGATCGGGCTCCTGGTCGACCACTAACTCGGTGCTTATGGGCCCGTCGTCACTGTTGATCGTGGGCAGGTCGTCGGTTCCATCGAGGTAGGTGCCACGATCGGAGATGGCCGTGACCGTCCCCTGGGCGCCGATCTCCCACATAGTCTGGGCTGAACTCGGTGATAGCGTGACGACCCGCTTTGGCGGTTCCTCGATTGTCATCTCCGTCCCGGTCGCGTCCGTGACGGTGATCGGATACTCACACTCCGTGGCATCGTCCTGGGCCGTGACCGTCCCCATAGCTCCGACAGCTCCAGCGAACAGGAGTGTCATCGCCAGGGCGACGGCGAGAGAGGGTCGAGTTCGCATTGGATGAACCAACTGGATATCTCAACTTAAGTTTGTCTACCTCAATGTTAGTTGCACTCGATCCGGATTGCTGGTCGGCTAACACATATGCCAGGTGAACTTATAGGGGTTTTAATATTCGTCCGCTAATAGGTTCACCTGTCATGGTGGTGCAAAACGAACTCCGTGAAGCGATGGAAAGCGGTCGAGACGACCTCATCGAGGTCCTGGCACAGTATCGCGCGGTGCCGCGCGTGGACGAGGACGTCGAGGTGTCGAGTTTGCTCGGCGGGCGCACGAACACCGAGTTCAAACTCGCGGAGCCGGGCGACGTCGAAAGCACAGACCGGCAAACCCGCCAGGAGGTCCTCGAGACCCTGGGGGTCGCCGACGAGGAGGACCTCGAGCCTGTCCAGGATGCGATCAAGTCCCACGAGGCCTGGGGCGAGAAGGCCTAAGGTATCGGACGGTACGATACGCTGGTTGAAGGGGATGTGAGCCGACTGCCCCTCCCGGGCTGAAAATTACGTATCGACGCGCCCGTAGCCCCGTGTGGATCATGGTCGTGCAAAGCGAACTTCGAGCGGCGATGGACGAGGGTCGCGAGGCGACCATCGAACTCCTCGCGCGGACCGAGACCGTGCCGGTGATTGACGAGGAGGCGGACGTCGCTGATCTCCTGGGCGGTCGCAAGTTACCGTCGTTCAAGCTCGTCGAACAGGGTGAGGTTGAGACAGTCGACCGGCAGACCCGCCAGGACGTGTTGAACTTCCTGGGTATCGACGAAAAAGCGGACCTCGAACCCGTCCAGGCGGAGATCAAGAACCACGAGGCATGGGGCGAGGCCGTCTGACTGGTCGGTGAGACGTTACGCCTGCTCACCGCCTTTTTCGAGGGTGACGCGTTCGCCCAGCCACGCGAATGCCCGGTCGAGTTCGGCCGGATCCTCGCCGGTCAGGCGGACGCGGTTGTAATCCGTGCGTTCCCCCGGATAGCTGCCTGCTCGGACGTCGAATTCGGTCTCGACGGTGGCGAGATACCGCCCCAGCACCCCTTCAGGAGCGTCCGTGTAGCGGGTTCGAATCGCCACGTCGCCGGCGAAGTCCGCGGCGACCTGCTCGAAGGTCGCCCGGAGTTCACTCGGGACGCCGGGGAGTACGACCACGTTCTCGACGACACACCCCTGGGCGAGTCCTGCGGGGTTCTCGATCACCTCGCCCCCCGCAACCGTTTCGGCCACGCGATCGACGTCGAGCCCGAGATCGTACTGCTCCGCGAGTTCGGGATGGCTCTCGATAAACGCCTCCGAAGACCGTTTTGCGTCTTTCCGGGCCGTCTCGTCCACCACGAGCTCCCGATCGAGGGCTGTCGCGACGGCCTCCATCGTCACGTCATCCGGGGTTCCGCCGAGGCCGCCCGTCACGAGCACGCGATCGACTCGGTCGGCTCGGGTCCTGACCCGCTCGGCGATCGTCTCGCGATCGTCGCCGATAGTCAGGATCTCGAGGACTCGGCCGCCCCGCTCGGTGATCTCGCTGGCCAACCAGGTCGCGTTCGTGTTGTCGGTCTCGCCGACGAGGAGTTCGTCCCCGACGGTGACGATCGCCACGTCCATACCTCACACCCGGAGCCGTGGGCGGTTAAGCGTGTTCGAGGGGCCGGAGGGTCGGTGATGGCCTGGTTCGGTACGTTAATGCGAGACGTTCACCAAGTCCGGACCATGCACTACAGCGAGGCGGCCTCGTACCTCCTCGACCTGCGTCGGTTCCGGATCGACCTGGGGCTTGAGGACATAGCGCATTTTCTCGAGGGGGCCGGCTCACCCCATCAAGGGCCGGATTTCGTGCAGGTAGCGGGATCGAACGGCAAAGGCAGTACGGCCACGATGCTCGATTCGATCCTGCGGGAAGCGGGCCTCGACGTCGGGCTGTACACGTCCCCGGAACTCGACCAGTTCCGCGAGCGGATCCAGGTCAACGGCCGGCAGATCCCTCGCGAGGCGGTGACCGAGTTCGTCTCGACCTATCGCGAGGACATCGACAGCGGGGCGACCCGATCGGCGCCGCTCACGCACTTCGAGGCGGTGACGGCCCTGGCGATCTGGTACTTCGACCGGCGGGACGTGGACGTGGCCGTCCTCGAGGTGGGGATCGGGGGCCGCTACGACGCGACGAGTGTGGTCGATCCGGTGGCGAGTGCCATCACGAACGTCTCCCTCGAGCATACGGACGTCCTCGGGGATACCGTCGAGGAGATCGCCCGGGACAAAGTTCACGTCGCGCCGACAGACGCCCCGCTGGTGACCGCCGCGACGAACGTGTATGACACGCTCCGTGAGGAGACCTCGCTCGTGACGGTCGGCGAGCCAGGGAGTGATCTCGTCGTCGAATCGAGGGGTCGGAACGGGCTCAACTCCCAGACGATCGGCCTCAGTGGGCTCGGGATTGACGTCGAGGCCGCGATCCCCCATCTCGGGGCCCATCAAGCGCGGAACGCGGGTGTCGCCGTGGGTTTGGCTGCCCAAATCGCCGACCCCGAGGCCGGGACCATCAGGAGGGGGCTGCGGAAAGCCGAGTGGCCGGGCCGGTTCGAGGTGATGGAGCACGATCCCACGGTCCTGCTCGACGGCGCCCACA
Source organism: uncultured Halobacteriales archaeon (assembly GCA_964626045.1). GTDB lineage: Archaea > Halobacteriota > Halobacteria > Halobacteriales > Halobacteriaceae > Halodesulfurarchaeum. Next base: position 27,781 of record CAZVCA010000006.1, read on the forward strand.
ATCCGGACGCGAGCGAACAGCTCGGGGCCGTCCTCCGGGACCTCTCATACGAGGATCTCTATCTGGTCTTCGGGGCGATGCACGACAAGGATCAGGGGGCGATGATCGATGCCCTGCCCCGCCCCGATCACGTGTTCACCTGCCATCCGGACACCAAGCGGGCGGAAGACGAGCGACTCCTCGCGAAGCAGTTCGAGGCGGCCGGCGTCGACGCTGTTTCCGTCACAAATTCAGTCCTCGACGGGGTCGACCGAGCCATCGATCGCGCCGAACCGGATGACCTGGTCGTCGTCGCCGGATCCCTTTACACCGTGGCCGAGGCCAGACAGCGGTGGACCCGGACCGTCGTTCCGACCGACGCGAGACTGGCGAGCGAGGCGGCGGGCACGGCTCCGGTGGCAGGACTGGACGAGGCCTGGCTCCCCGGTGATCCCGACGAGCGGCGCCACGTGACCCTTCGAACCCGACTTCCACGCGCCTGTGCCCGCGTCGTCAAAAGTGAAATGGAGCGGATCGGGGGGACCTGTGAGGTCTCGGCGCTAATCGAGGCGGCACGGTTCGTGGACGTCTTGCTCGCCGGCACGCGCGTCGAGATGAGCCGTCTGGCCACTGCGCTCGAATCCCGTCCGACCTGCCCGACTCTCCCGGCGGATCTCCGTGCAGCTCTCGAACCGAACCAGCGCGAGTTCCCGGGTGTGGACTCGGAGCAGACGCCGGCGCTCATGGGTATCCTCAACATCACCCCGGATTCCTTTCACGACGGCGGGGCGTACAACGAGGTCGAACAGGCGGTCGAGCGGGCCGAGCGGCTGGTCGAGGAGGGGGCTGCCATCCTCGATGTCGGCGGGGAGAGCACGCGGCCGGGGGCCGACCCCGTCCAGATTCAACAGGAGATCGATCGGGTCGTGCCGGTGCTCGAGGCTCTCCAGGACCTGGACGTGCCGATTTCGGTGGATACCCGCAAGGCGCCGGTCGCCGAAGCCGCGATCGAGGCCGGTGCGGACATTATCAACGACCAGGACGGGCTCGAGGACCCCGCGATGCGCGAGGTCGTCGCGGCCCACGACGTGCCGGTCATCCTGATGCACAGTATCAATACGCCGGTCGAGCCCGATGTCGAGGTACCCTACGACGACGTCGTAGCCGACGTCATCGCCGACCTCCACGAGCGGATTCGATTGGCCGAACGGGCGGGGATCGACCGGGATCACATCGTCATCGATCCGGGGATCGGGTTCGGGAAGACGGCGGTCGAGAACTTCGAACTCCTCGATCGGCTGGCCGAACTCACGGCACTCGGTCAGCCGGTTCTCTTCGCTCACTCGCACAAATCCATGTTCGCTGATATCGGCTACGAGGACGGCGACCGGTTGCTCCCGACGGTTGTGGCCTCGGCGATGGCGACTGAACGAGGCGCGGCGGCGCTCCGGGTCCACGACGTCGCGGAAAACCTGGCAGCGGTGAAAGCGGCCAGGGCGACTCGCCGGTAGGCAGCGGTCGATCCGCCTGTCAATCGGCGCCGCGCGGTGGAGTTTTATATAGCAGGCCGCAGGTTATTCTCCGTATGGGGCCAGGTGACAAAGCGGACGGGGAATCAGATGAAGCCCTCGATCACCTGTTTTACCACACGGACAGAGTGACGTTTGTGCACTGGAAGGAGTTCACCGGGGCCGACACGGCAACCGGTCTCGTCGGCGTGTTAGCCGTTCTTTCGTTCATCGTCGGCCTTTCACACATCAGCCAGCCGTCTCAGACCCTCACCGGCCCACTCGCGAGTATCCTGCCGCTCCCCCCGGCGATCCAGTTCCTCGGCGTGGTCTTTGCCTTTGTGCTGGCCGTGTTGACGGCGGCGCTGCGACGACGGAAACGCATCGGCTGGTATGTCACTATCGTGTTGCTCCCGCTGCTAGCGGTGCTCCCGCTGGTGTCGTTCAAGACCACCGACATCCCGATCTTGCTCGTGTTACTCGCGGCGGTCCCGCTGCTTTTGATCAACCGCGAGCAGTTCGACCAATCCCTCGACGTGACGCCACTCCAGATAGCCTCGATCTCCTCGGTCGTGCTCGTCGGGGTCTACGGCGCGGTTGGGGCGTACACGTTGAACAACGAATTCACGGGACTGGAGACGCTGGGCGATGCTATTTACTACGTGATTGTCACCGTGGCGACGGTCGGGTACGGGGACATGACCCCGACGACGCCGACGGCGAAGTGGTTTTCCCTCTCGGTCATCATTTTCGGCACCGGCGCGTTCACCGTCGCGATCGGGTCGCTCATCGTGCCCGCGATCGAATCGCGCATGGCCTCGGCTTTCGGAAAAATGACAGGATCAGAACTACAACTCTTCGAGGACCACATCATCGTCCTCGGGTACAGTGACGTGACGGAATCGCTCCTGGAGGAACTCGCGGGGGAAGCGGACATCGGCCTCGTCACCGAAGATACTGAGGCCGCGACGAAGTACGGGGAGGACGTCGTCGTCCTCGGGGCCGACCCCACCGAAGAGTCGTCGATGCTGGACGCGAACATCGACGACGCGAGGGGGGTCGTGGTGACCACCAAAGACGACGCTGACAACGTGCTCGCCGTGTTGACGGCCCGGCAGGCGGATCCGGACATTCGCATCGTGGCGGCCGGCAACGAGGCCTCTCACCTGGACAAACTCAAAGCCGTGGGCGCTGATGAAGTCATCAGTCCCCAGTCGATCGGTGGGCGGCTGTTAGGGAAATCGGTACTCGGTACCTCCTCTCCCGATACGTTATTTGACGGCAGTGAGGCCTAGTGTGGGTATTGGTTTCGATTCCGTGACCACGGCACCGGGGACGTTCCCGGTTTCACAGCGACAATCACGGCGTGAGGATCCAAAGGGCTAACATGCCTGCCGTTTTGCCCGCATCAGTACGGTTACTGCCGTTAGTTCTTTGGTACCGCATACCTTGGATCCGCTAATGGGTATTCATCAAACCAGCGCTGTCGAACGCCTGCTGCGAACGGTGCTGGTACCGATTTTTCTCGTGACGGGAGCGATCGTGATCTCGGCCTTTTTCTTCCCGAACATTGTCGGCTCGTTGATGGCCGGCAAGGTCTGGCTGATCGTCTCGCTGGTCTTTTTCGGCTCGGGGCTCGGATACGTCGCTGTCTTACCCGGATCGATCGACGAACCGACGGACGTCACCGGGGCCGATTACCTGTTGCAAGTCCGTCGCCGGTCCTTGCGGGAGACGTTGCGTGGATTCTTCCGCTCGCAGGATACGGTTGCCTTCGGCGTGGTCATCGGGGCGTTTTCCCTGTTTTTCGGCCTGCAGCTTTTCATTCCAGAGCGCGCTGGCGGGGCCGTCACCGCAGTCCAGGGGTTTCTGTTGGAGGACGTGGGCCTGCTCTTTCTCGTGATCATGCTCATGGCAGTCGTGTTCGCCGGCTATTTGCTGCTCGGCCCGTGGGGTGACATCGTCTTGGGCGGGCCGGAGGCGACCCCGACCTACACCTATCCAACCTACTTCACCCTCTTCTTTACGGCCGGGATCGCGGCTGGAATCATCTTCTGGGGGCCTGCCGAGGCACTCTTTCACTATCAGACGCCACCGCCGTATTTCGGCGCGGCCCCCGAGTCCAGTGCCGCGATGGGGTCGGCGATGACCTATTCGTTCTTTCACTGGGGCATCTCGGCGTGGACGGCCTACGTCGTGCTCGGGCTGCCGATCGCGTATTTCGTCCACCAGCAGGGCGCGCCGCTCCGGGTGTCGACGATCTTGACCCCGTTTCTCGGGCTCGACGGACTGGATTCGGTCTGGGGCAAACTCGTCGACATCATGGCGATTTTCGCCACCATCGGTGGGATCGCCACGTCCGTCGCGCTCGTCAGCCAGCAGTTCCTCACGGGCATCACCTATCAGTGGGGCGTCGAAATGGGCGATCTGGGCCCGATCCTGTTCGTCGGCGGCCTGTCCGCCATCTTCGTTCTCTCCGCGTCGACGGGGGTCGATCGGGGGATCAGGCGCATTGCTGGGATCAACATCGTGCTGTTCTTGATTTTCGTGGTGATGTTGGCCCTGCTCGGGCCGCTCCGGGCTGTCGTGGGTCAGGGGACGGCGGCGATGGGGAGTTACGTGATCAATTTCGTCCCGATGAGTCTGTACGTCGGCTCGGAGTGGGTGGCAAACTGGACGGTCTGGAACTGGGTCTGGTGGTTCTCGTGGGCCCCGTTTGCGGGTCTCTTTTTGGCTGCTCTCTCTCGGGGCCGACGTATCAGGACCGTCGTGTTTACCGGCGTGGTCGCGACCTCAGCGGCGGCGATGGTCTGGTTTCTCCTCTTTGGCGGCACGGCTCTGTCCGTCCAGCACTCGGGTCAGGCGGACATTTTGGGAACCGTCGCGGCCTGGGGCGGCTCTGAGGCCGTCGCTGCCTATCCAATCCTGTCAGCCCTCCCGCTGAGCCAACTGTTTTTCTTCGTCTTTCTCGCGTTGATCGTCGTGTTCATCACGACGTCGGCCGACACCTCGACCCTGGTGGTTGCGATTCTGGCGAGCCCCCAAGGCAAAGCGCCGACAGCGTGGTCGGTCCTGTTCTGGGGCGTGTTTCAGGGTGGCGTGGCAATCGCGGTGCTGCTCGTGGGTGGGGCATCAAGTCTCCAATCGCTTGCGGTCTTTACGGGTGGGCCCTTCGCGATCCTGACGGTGGTCGCCATGGTCGGACTGAGCTTGACGTTGTATGGGAACGAGGGGGACCGACGGTCGATCATCAGGATCGGCCTGGATAAATTCCCCACACTCCGGACGACGATGGACGACGAGACGCTTCGCGACAAGCCATAACAGCCGTCGCCGTACTGTCAGCCGGGACACCCGTCGCCAACTGTTCGCTAAAACCGATCGAAAAGTCCTCCGAGGCGATACGGCGTCGCGACCAGCGAGGTGAAATAGGTCCCCATCGCGAGGACGAAAAACGCGATCGCGACCAGGAGCAGCGTCGGTGTTACGCCCGGGGCGAATTTCAGGAGGATGATAATCGAGCTCATCGTGATCACGAAAAGCAGGAAAAAGCCCATGGCCGCTTTCTGTCCCCGCTGGCGGGGATTGTATCCACACTCCGGGCATTCCTCTTCGTCGCCCTCCAACTCGTATCCACATCGTTTGCAGTACGGTGCCCGGTCGCTGGATCCAAACATCGGTGGGTATGCAGAGGGTTTCGTCCCGGCTTGAAATACTTTCACATACCCTCGCCCGAGCGGTGTGGAGTCCACCGACAACCATTGTACAGGTGGGCCGATCGTCAAGGCCTGTGTGACCCCACTCTCTCGTTCGTGAGCCGATAGACGGACACGACCTGCCGGTGGGACCCAATACTTTTTGGCCCACTCCACGGTGCATAGGCTGATGGGATGGTTGCCCTGGTCCACAAGCGATGATGCGCCGGACGCCGGGCCGGAACCGACGTTCGAGGGGGCTCCAGCGGCCGATCCGGTCGTCGCGTGTTCGTTCCAGGACGGCACGGTTTTCGTGTACGAGGATGGCCTCTACATCGACCGCCCGCCGCGGTCGACCTTCCAGGAGAAGTGGATCCTCACGGACCAGATCTCCGACGTGGTGCTCGATAGCAAGCTTACCGTCCATTACCTCCAAATTCGCCAGCAAGAAGCTTCACACGACGTCGGTGGTCTTTTCAGCACGCCCGTTGACGAGAACACGGTCCATTTCGGTCGCGGGAAACGGGACTGTGCGAAACGAGCGAAAACGGCGATCCGCGACCAAATTGACGACGTCGTTGGGTGGTAAGCTCATCGGTAGGGCCCTGACTTGGGCCCGTCCCGCGGGCCTGGGTGAGCACGGCCCGTGGATCGGAACCTTTGATACCCCTTCGCACACTCGTATCACTCAGCCATGAACTGGAACCTTCGCACGTACATACGGTTGTTTCTCGTGGTGGGCGGTGGTGTGTTTCTGGTCGTCGGGGCTATTGCCGGCGATCTCTTCCAGATTGCACTCAGTGTCGTCGCGTTGCTTCTCGGTGGCGGCGGACTGGCCGTCGAATGGCGAGAGACGGCCACCAAGGATTAAGGCTCAGGGGACCCAGGTATGTTGCAATGTCTCAGCTCCGCAAACATGCTGCAACGGCGATCGGTCTGCTCCTCTTCGGCGTCGCCGTCGTATTGGTTTTCATGGGTCAATTTTTCTACGCTGGCTTCCTCCTCACGCTTCTCGCGTTTGTGATTTATTTCCGTGCGGTCAGCAGTTGAGCGGGGAATACCGCTCCGAGCCGTGACATATCACCCCCGTTTCATAAAATATAACATACAGGTCTACTAATGGTAATTTGTTACACGGTAGACAAACACATGTACGATAAAATACTGATCGCGACCGACGGAAGCGACGAAGTAGAGCCAGCGGTCGAACACGGCCTCGACCTCGCGGAGGCGTGTGATGCGGAGGTCCATGTCATCTACGTCGTCGAAACCGAAGCGACGTATATTCTCACCGCAGGGCTGGGCGACGAGCAGATGGACGAGTACGAGGGATACGGCAAAGACGTCGTCACTGGTGTCGTCGAACGGGCACAGGACCGTGGCCTCGAAGGCGTCGGTGTCGTCAAAACCGGCTCGATCGCCCAGGAGGTAAGCGATTACGCCGAAGAGCAGGAAGTAGACAACGTGGTGCTCGCCGAACGGGGCCGTGGCACGATCGAACAGTATCTGGGCTCTAACGCCGAAAAGATCGTCAGGATGTGTGCCCAACCAGTCACGGTCGTCCGGTCGCGATAACCGGCGTTTCCCTTCGCTGGCTCATTGATCGCTTTCGGGTATATTGGAGCGGCGCTGATTTCGCGTGTAAAAAAAAAAAATTGGGCGGTTAGTTAGTCGGCTATCGGATCCGTGATGTCGTCCTCGTCCTGCAGTTCCGTCACGATGTCACCGCTCGAGGTTTTCACCACGACGTCGTTTTCTTCCTCGATCTCCTCGATCCGCTCCTGGAACACGTCGGATTGCATGATTCGTATCTCACGTCTGAGCCCTTGCATGATGGCGAAAATCATGAACAACAGGATAATCAGGAAGGGAAGGCCACTCGCAATGGCAGCGGCCTGCAGCGCATTGAGGGCTTGCTCTCCGCCAGCGACCAGCAACGCGATGGCTACCGCGCCTTCGGACATCGCCCAGAAGACACGGCCGGTTACCGGGGTTTTGTGCTTCCCCCCGGTACTCAGATGCTCGAGGACCAGTGACCCCGAGTCAGATGAGGTCACGAAGAACGTCGTGACCAGGATGATCGCGATGACCGAGAGGAGTGCCGTCCCCGGCAATTCCCCGAACATCGCGAACATCGCGGTGTCTTCACCGAATTCTGCCACCTGGGAACTGATCGGCCCCGCCCAGTTCTCCATTCCCAGCTCGATATTAAGCGCGGTGCCACCGAGGGTGGGGAACCAGAGGAAGGAGAGGATCACCGGGATGCCCATCACGCCGCCGACGAAGTTCCGGATGGTCCGGCCCTTCGAAATGCGGGCGATGAACATGCCGACAAACGGCGACCACGCGATCCACCACGCCCAGTAGAACACCGTCCAGTCGGTGAGGAAGTTCCCCTGTCCGTCACCGCCCGGTCCATACCAGGGCGATCCCTGGAACAGGTGGGCGTCGAGGGAGCCGCCGAAGAATGAAAGGGTGAAGAAATTATCCAGGTACGCGCCGACCGACTGGGGAATCAGGCCCAGGATGAAAAGCGACGGGCCGAGCACGAAGGTCGAGACGAGCAGGAGGATCATCAGGCCCAGGTTGATATTACTGAGCCGTCGAATCCCCTTGTCCAATCCGAGCGCGACCGACGTCGTCGCCATCGCCGTAATGATGACGATCAGGACGACCTGGGTTGACGTCGCGAACGGAATCGACGGGAAGGCACCGATCGTGTCACCGAGGATGCTTAACCCCCGATTGATCTGTAGGGCCCCTAATCCCAGGGACGTCACGAGCCCGAAAATCGTCGCGAAGATGGTGAAGATGTCGATCACGTGGCCCCAGAACCCGTAAATCCGCTCGCCGAGGACGGGCCAGAAGATCGATCGGAACGTCAGCGGCAGTCCTCGGTTAAACGAGAAGAAGGCGAGGCCCAGCCCCACGAGGGCATAGATCGCCCACGGATGGAAGCCCCAGTGGAAAAGCGACACGGCCATCGCGACCTCGGCCGAGGCCTCGGTTCCCGCTTCGGCCCCGAGGTGTGGGTCGAGGTAGTGCCAGATCGGTTCGGCGACACCGAAGAACATCAGGCCGATACCCATCCCGGCACTGAACAGCATCGCGATCCAGGAAATGTCGCTAAATTCCTTCTCGGCGTCGACCCCGCCCAGTCGGATCGATCCGTATCGACTGAACGCCAGATAGACCATGAAGATGATGAAGATGTTCGCGCCGATGATAAACAGCCAGTCAAAGAGGTCCGAGACGCCGGTTCTGACGTCAGCGAAGGTTTTACCTGCGGCATCCGGGAACAGGAGCGCCACGGCGACGAAGACAATAATCACCGCTGCTGCGGAGAGGAACACTGGGGCATTGATGTCAAAACCATAGCCCTGCCAGTTGTTCTCTCCCGGTTCGTGATCCGTCTGTGCGTGAAACAGGTCGTCGAGTCGGTTGCTTCTGTCTTTTCCGCTCATGATTGATCATTCCCCGTGAGGGGAATTTCGCTAATGCCCCGCGTGTTGGTATATATTGTTTCGCTATAGCGTACCATACTACATGTTCCCTATCACAATAGTATGTTATAAAAGTTAAGAAGGAAATCGGCCTCATTCCCTCAAATTCGGTGACTCCAACGGCAACGTCACCGTTTGTATGGTACCATATTTTGCGTTCTGATATCATGCTACCGTGCTGGTCCTGAAAATACCCTGGCCGATTGGGTAACGCGTTCGCTATCCGGCCTTGAAACCGAAGAAAGAGGAAGTAATTCAGTCGTCGTCCGGGTTGATGCCGTTGCTCGGATCGATGTCGCGATCCGAATCGTCGTGTTGATCTTGGGTCAGGAAGACTGGTTCGACCTGACGGAACGTGCGGATGGTCGCCCACACGGCGATCACGATCACGAGCGCGAACGGACCGCCGGTCAACACTGACGCCGTCTGCAGTGCGTTCCCACCGCCGAAGACCATGAGCAGCGACGCGAGTGCACCCATCGTCACACCCCAGATGGTGCGGTTGATGGTGGAGGGATGCCGCTTGCCGCCCGTGGTGAGCATCCCGAGCGCGAGCGTCGAGGAGTCAGCGGACGTGACGAAGAACGTCGTCACGAGCACCAGGAACGCGAGCATGAGGAACACGCCTGCCGCACCTGGCAGCAAGGCTTCGAACAGCGGGTAGCCGAGGCCGTCGTATCCGAGGTTGTTGTAGGTTTCGACGATCGGGGCGACGTTGTTCGATTCCATCCAGATGGAGGAGCCGCCGAGGGCGGCGAACCACGGGATGGTCACGCCAGTGGAGGCGATCACGCCGGTACCGACCATTTGCCGGACCGTTCGGCCACGCGAAATGCGGGCGATGAACAGGCCGACGAACGGGGCCCACGCGAACCACCAGGCCCAGTAGAACACGGTCCACGCAGCCGGGAACCCAGCCGGTGAGACACCGGCGGAGTTCGTGAACGTGCTGACCGCGACGAAGTTCATGATGTACTGGCCAAGTGCGTCAGCACCGATATCGAGGATGTAAAGCGTCGGGCCGAAGACGAAGGCCACGATCATCAGGAAGAAGAACACCAGCATGTTGAAATTCGAGACCCGCTTAATGCCTTTCTCCACACCGAGTGCGGCCGAGAGGGTGAAGAAGACAGTCAGCCCCGTAATCATCACGATGGTGAGGACGTCGGTTGTCGCGACGCCGAAGATGTAGTTGAGGCCGCCGAGGAACTGGCCACCGACGAACCCGAGCGAGGTCGCAATGCCACCGATGGTCGCGAACACGCCCAGGATATCGATTACCTTCGGCAATGCGCCGTCGAGGTTATCGGTGCCCAGGAACGGAGCGAGCACCGTCGAGATACGGAGCGGTGCGCCGTATCGGTACGCGAAGAAGGCGATCGGGAGTGCCAGCAGCACGTAGAACGACCACGCGGAAATCCCCCAGTGGAAGAACGTGTACGCGACCGCGTCCACTGCGGCCTCTGGTGTGCCTGGATCGGAGAGCCCCCCGAGCGGACTATTGGACGGTGGTGCGTACAACGTGTAGTGGGAGATGGCCTCTGCGGGCCCCCAGAACACGATCCCCGCCGCGATGCCTGCCGAGTAGAGCATCGCGAAGTAGGACTTGTAGGAGTGTTCTGGCTCCTCGTCGGGTTTCCCGATGCGGATGTTGCCCCACGGGCCCAAAAACAGGAAGAGCCCGAAGATCACGAGGAAGAAGCCCACAAGCAGGTAGGCCCATCCAAGTGACGAGGTCATCCAGCTAAACGCGTTGTTAATGAATCCTTTCGAAGCCTCCGGGGAGAGGACCAACGCCAGAATGGCGAGGATCGATACCCCGAGGCCCGGACCATACACTACCCAGTCGATCTCGTCGAAAAACGTGCCGATTGCGCCTTTGTTTCCTGTACTCATGTGTGTTATCGTCACCCAACCGTTGGTTGTGGGTCCGATACACACAAACGATACAACTCCTGGGTAATGAAATTATTTATTCCTAATTCGTCATTATCGAACACGTCGGCATGACGTCGGCGCCATCGCCCGGTTGGGCGCCGAACCCCCCACTTAAAACTATCGGTCGAAACCGTCCTTCTTAGTCTTCGAGCAGCTCGGTCGCTCGTGCGACCGCCGCGTCCGCGTTGTCCGCGTAGCCGTCCGCACCGATTTCGTCCCGCCACTCTTCGGACGTCGGCGCGCCCCCGACCATGACTTTGACGTCGTCCCGCAGTCCTTCCTCTTCGAGCAGTTCGATGACCTCCTCCTGGTGGTCCATCGTCATCGTCATGAGCGCCGACATGCCGAGGATGTCCGGGTCCTCTTCTCTGACTGCTTCGACGAAGTCCTCGTTTGGAATCTCCACACCGAGGTCGGTGACGTCGAAACCGTTTGCCTTCAGCATCGTGATGAGGATGTTCTTCCCGATGTTGTGGATGTCCTCGTCGACGGTGCCGATCAGGACCTTCCCGGCGGTGTCCTCGTCACCCAGGTCCATCTCGTCCAGCAAGGGTTCGACCAGTTCGACGCCGGCACGCATGCAGTCCGCGGACATGGCCAGTTCGGGCAGGAAGACTTCCCCGCGGCCGAACTTGTCGCCGACAGTCCTGACCCCCTCGGTCAGGCCCTCCTGCAGGATCACCAGCGGGCTGAGATCCTTGTCAATGGCCTCTTGGGTGAGTTCAGCTGTCTTGTCCTCCTCGAGGTCGATAATCGCCTGCTGAATGTCCTCGATGATGGGGTCCAGGTCGTCGGCTGAGTCCTCGTCTGTCATGTGAATCCCTATCTAAACTGCCCCATAGAACAAGAATAAAGGTTTTGAAAGCCTGGCCGAAGCATTTCGTCGTTGAGATGTTTTCATTGCCCGTATGAGCGCCGATAACGCCCGTTCAGGGCCGAATTTGCGTTATACAATCGAGTATGTATTATCTAAAATTCACTTGCTTCTCAGTCGATCGCCGGCGGCAGATCACAATCGAGCAAGTCGAGTGCTTCGAGTGTGTCACGCGTGGGCACGCCTCGATCGTCCCAGCCCCGCTCCGTGTAGTACACGGCTCGCATCGCCTCGAAATCGGCCTCGGAGACGGCGTCCCCCGCCCCCGGCCCGTCGGCGATCGGTTCCTCGAGAATCGGGGGCAGGGTATCATCTCCCCTGTCGAACCCCTCTCTGACGTTAAAGAGCCGGCTCATCGTCCAGATTCGCGTGCCCGCACGCCGGAGTTCGGCCGGTGTGAACTCGAGGCCGACCGCGCGCAGCCATTCTGCACCGAAGTCCTCGGTAAACAGCGTTTCGGTGAAGTCGTCCGCGATGAGACTCCACAAAAGCGAGCGGAAATCCTGCTCCGCGATGACTTCACGCGCCCGCCGCTCCGGCTCGTCCATCGCGGGGTCAAAGACAGCTGTTTCGATGGGTCTCGCCCGCCGGTGACAGCCGCCGCGGTCGCTCGTCGCATACGCCAGGGCCATGCTCGGCGCTCGCCGGGGATCGTAGGACGGCAGTTCCATTCCCTTGACTGTCGGAATCAGATCGTTGCCGCCGAACCGGGCCGCGGCCGCATCGATGCCGTCCGCCAGGGCGTCGCCGAGGTCGGTGTCTCGGTTCGCGATCGCGGCGGCCAGGTCGGTCGCGGCGTCGAGGTCTCCGAAGCCCCCGTCGAAGTCGATGATCCCCTCGTTCCCGGCCCGGATGGCCCAGGCGATCGCGTTGCCGACGCCGATGATGTCGACGCCCAGGCGATCGCAGGTGAGCCCCAGTGTCGCGACGTCTTCGAAGTCGTCGATCCCGAGGCCGGCACCGAGGGTCATCTGCGTGCCCCCGCGCGGGGTACTTTCCCCCGCCTCGATTTCGACGCGATACCCACCTGGGATGGCGTCGCCATCGTGCTCCCGTTCGTACTCCGTTTCGCGGACGGCCTCGATGCCGATATCGTCGGTTCCCTCGAACGTGCTTTCCTGCCACCCGCGGGTCGAGAGCGCGCCGACCTCGTCAGCGAAATCGATCGATTCGACCGTTTCGCTGGCGCGATGCCAGTCGTCGGTGTCTCCCGATCCGAACCGGTCCTCGTATTCGGCCCGCAAGTCGGCCAGGCCGCTTGGGGGCTCGTCCGCGGCCACGACCGCTTTGAGCTGTTTCGACCCCATCACGGCCCCCGCACCGCCGCGACCGGCGTGGTGGTCCCCGCCATCGGACGCAATGGTCGCGTACACGACCTCGTTCTCCCCGGCCGGCCCGGTACAGGCCACCTCGGCGTCCGGGTAGGCTTCACAGGCCGTTTCCACGCCCGATCCCCACGTGTCGGCTGGTTCGATGGTCACCTCACCCCCGGATACCTCGAGGCTCACCGGCTCCTCGGCTCTGCCGGTGACCAGCAGGCCCATCGCGTCGCCGAGGCTGCCGGCGAAGTGGGCAGCGAAGTTACCGCCGCTGTAGGAGTCGAGGAACGTGCCCGTGAGCGGCGACTTCGTGATGGCGGCGTATCGTGGCTCACCGGGGATCAGCCCCGTCACTGGGCCGACCATGAACAGAAGCGCGTTGTCGGGGCCGAGTGGATCCACGCCGGGGTCAGTCCGCTCGTAGAGATATCGGGCGCCGAGTCCCTTCCCGCCGATGAATCGCCGCTGCCACGACTCCGGGATCCGCTCCCGTCTTACGGTGCCGTCGCTGAGATCGACGTCCAACAGGTGGCTTCGGCGGGGTGGCGTCGCCTCGCTAGTCACGGGCAGTCGGTAATGGGTTCGGGTTGAGAAGTCATTCGGTTTCGGCCAGACTCGCTGTGGGCGTCGATTCCCGCCGGCACCTATTCAGTCGTTCTGATAGGTTTTGGGGCGGCACTCGGTTCGCATGCACGGTCACCTCCCAAGTGAGTTCGACCCTCGTGCAATAGCCGTAATTCACTGCATGCCCAATACCCTAAAGAGCTGCCCGCTATCACCCAATTTTCCATATTGTGAAACGCGCCTCCTCTATTTGAAGGCGGCGATGTTTTATACATGGTTTTTCATCGACTTCGTTAATTATATGTGCAAAACGACCGAGATAAATAAATGTGGGGCCGGTTCACACCCGCGCGGATCGACTGTGGCAGCAGCCAGAGAGCGATCAAACGTGGACAGTCCCGAGGTACCATAAATGAGTTCGAACAACCTACCTGACAGCGCCGGTACGGTAATTATCGGCGCCGGTATCGTGGGGAACAGTCTCGCATACCATCTCGCAGACCAGGGCGTTGAAGATATTCTGCTCGTCGACAAGGGGCCCCTCCCGGACCCCGGCGGATCGACGGGGCACGCATCGAATTTCCTGATGCCGGTTACGCACGGCAAGGAAATCACCGAGCTCGGCTATATGTCGATCGAGCAGTACAAGGAGGCCGGCGTATACACCGAGTCGGGTGGCATCGAGGTCGCCCGAACGAAGGAGCAGATGGAGGAGAACAAACGACGCGTCCAGTCGGCGGAGGCCTACGGGGGCCACGCTGAACTCCTCACGCCGGAGGAAGTCAAGGAGAAGGTGCCATACATCAACGAGGACATCCTCGAAGGTGGCGTCTACTTCGACGACGCCGGTGTCGCCGACTCCCTCCAGTTCGGCGAGATCTGTCGCCAGCGCGCGAAGGACATGGGCGCGCTGACGGTTTCGCCCAATACCGAGGTCACGGACATCCTCACAGAGGGTGACGAGGTTACGGCGATCGAAACTGACCGTGGTACCGTCGAAGTCGATGACACGCTCGTCATCGCCGCCGGTATCTGGAGTCCGGAACTGGCCGAGATGGCCGGCACCCGCATTCCGCTCACGCCGGCCGTCCACCAGATGATCAGTGTGGGTCCGATCGAACAGTTCGAGGGTATCGAGGGCATCGAGTACCCGATCGTCCGGGACATGGATCACCGGATGTACGAGCGCCAGCACGGCGGGGAAATCGAGGTCGGCTCCTACTCCCACCGACCGATCCTGTGGGACGTCGAGGACATCCCGTCCATCGACGAGGCGCCGCTCTCGCCGACCCAGCCGCCGCTCACCGAGGACGCCTTCGAGGAGTCCATGGAGCACGCGCTGGAGCTTATGCCCGAGATTCTCGACGACCCGGACGCCGGCATTCGCCACTCCATCGACGGCCTGCTCTCGCTGACCGCGGACGGTGGCCCGGTCATCGGCCCGGTCAAAGAGCTCGATAACCTGTGGTCTGTCGCGGCGATCTGGATCAAGGAAGCACCCGCGCTGGCCAAGGAAGTGGCCAAGTGGATGACCGACGGCTACGGCGCCATCGACGTGGACCTGGAAGGCGAGAACATCGCCCGCTACGAGGAATACGGCCGCGCCAAAGATTACATCGAGGCCCGCTCCAAGGAAGGCTTCCGCAAGATCTACGGCACGATTCACCCATCCGAGCAGTGGATGACCGGCCGCCCGCTCCGCCAGACCGGTTTCCACGACCGGCTCGAGGACTTCGACCCGATGTTCTTCGAGTCCGCCGGCTGGGAGCGTCCGCGCTGGTTCCGTGACAACGCGGACCTGCTGCAGAAATACCAGGAGACGGTCAACGAGTTCTCGCGACCGAACGAATGGGATCGCCGCTGGTGGTCCCCGATCATCCTGGCCGAGCACCTGCACATGCGGGACAACGTCGGCCTGATCGGCGACATGGGCTTCGGTATCTACGAGCTCCAGGGCCCGGACGCCATGGAGATGGCCCAGAAACTCGCGGTTGCCGAGATGGATGTCGACGTCGGCAGTCTGATTTACACGCCGGTTCTGGACCAGAGCGCCGGCTTCCGTGCTGACCTCACGATCGCGCGGCTCGACGAGGACCGCTACCGGTTCATCACCGGCGGCGGCGACGCTGGCCACGACAAGCAGTGGATCCGCCAGCACATGGAAGACGACATGGAAGTCGAGCTCGTCAGCAAGAGCTCGGCCCTCGGCACGATGGGTGTCTGGGGTCCGAACGCTCGGAAGGTCATGCAGAAGATCACCGAGGAGGACATGTCCGACGAGGCCTTCCCGGCCTACACGGCCCAGGAAGTCCACATCGGTGACGTCGAGGCCTTCGCGATGCGTATCTCCTACGTCGGCGAACTCGGCTGGGAGATCTACGCGCCGATGGAACAGACCGGTCACCTCTGGGACACCATCTACGAGGCCGGCCAGGAGTACGACCTGCGCCCGGTCGGGACTGGTGTCTACGGCGCGACCGGTCGGATGGAGAAGGGCTACCGCCTGCTCGGTGCCGAACTCGAGACGGATTACAACCCGACCGAGGCCGGCCTGGACTTCCACGGTGTCAAAGACGCCGACTTCATCGGCAAAGACGCCTACGTGGAGGCCTACGAGAGCGAGCCCGTCGCGAAGCTCTGCACACTGTCCGTGACCGATCACAACCCCGAGGGTGGCCAGGAGCGCTACCCGCTCGGCGGTGAGGCGGTCAAGGACCTCGATGGGAACGTCCTCATCGACGACAAGGGCCGTCGCTCGTACACCACGAGTGCGGCGACCGGTCCCTCGGTCGGCAAGCACCTCCTGATGGCGTACATCCCGACGGATGTCGCCGAGGAGGGCAAGGATCTGCAGATCGAGTACTTCGGGCAGGATTACCCCGTCACGATCGAACGCGTCGGCAGCAAGCCGCTGTTCGATCCGAGCAACGAGCGGATCCGAAGCTAAAGGACTGCGACCGGTCAGTCGTCCTGGGTCCGCCATCGCGATCCGGGGTTTCCACCGGTCACTACGAACACATTATCACAACTATGGAAACATTAGCCTGTATCAAACGCGTCGCGGACACCGGGGCAGAGATCGTGCTGGCGGAAGACAAGCAGTCGGTAGACGCCTCGGCGGTGGGCTACACGATGGGCCCACACGAGGAGTGTGCCATCGAAGAGGCCGTCCAGGTCGTCGAGGAGGAGGGCGGCACGTCGACGGTACTGAGTCTCGGCCCCGAGGACGTAGAGGACCAGCTGTACGAAGGAATCGGCCGCGGTGCCGACGAGGGGATGCTCCTCGAAACCGACGGCGAGGAATGGGGGCCGGAATCGACCGCCACCGCCATCGCCGACGCCGTCGAGGATCGGGACTTCGATCTCCTCTTTTTCGGCAACGAGTCCGGTGACAACGCGAACTACCAGGTCGGTATTCGCGTGGCCCACCAGCTCGATCTGCCGGTCGTCACCGGCATCAAGGACTTCGACGTCGACGGCGACACGGCGATCGCGAAGCGTGACGTCCCCGGCGGCTCCGAAGTCTTCGAAGTCGAGACCCCTGCGGTCGTTACCGTCAAAGAAGGCCTGAACACGCCGCGCTATCCGTCGATGCGGAGCCGGATGCAGGCCAAGAAGACGGAACTCGAGAACATCGATCCGACGGCATCCGAGGATCGCCTGCAGATGCAGGAACTCGAAACGCCCGAGAGCGAAGACGAGGAAGCGGAAGTCCTGGGCGAAGGGCCCGAGGCCGTGGACAATGCAGTCGAGGTCCTCGAAGAACTGGAGGTGCTCTAACATGGTGCTGACGCTCATCGAACACGGCGACGGCGAAATCGCCGAGACGTCCCTCGAAATGCTCACCCTCGCCCGCGACCTGGCCGAACAGGTCGGCGAGGACGTCACCGCCGCGATGTTCGGCGGGTCGGACCTCGCTGCTGGGCTGGGCGAGTACGGCGTCGACACCGTCTTCGTCTGTGAGGGCGACCTCGCGGAGACCTACGCGCCGGAGGCACGGGCAGACGCCCTGGGCGTCCTGCTCGACGACCTCGATCCGTCGGCCGTCATGGGCGGCGGAAGCGATACGGTCAACGAAGTGCTGGCCCACCTCAGCGCGAAGCGTGACCTCGCGATGTCCGCGAACACGCTCGAGATCGAAACCGACGGCGAGACCTGCGAACTCACCCGCCAGCGGTGGGGTGGCAGCCTCCTGGAGCACGCGACGATGTCCGGGGAGACGAAGGTCTTC
Source organism: uncultured Halobacteriales archaeon (assembly GCA_964626045.1). Taxonomy (GTDB): domain Archaea; phylum Halobacteriota; class Halobacteria; order Halobacteriales; family Halobacteriaceae; genus Halodesulfurarchaeum. Next base: position 45,392 of record CAZVCA010000006.1, read on the forward strand.
TCGACACCGGATCACGAGCTCCCGATCGAGCCCGTCGGCGACGGCGAGGCGGCCGTCGAGACGGTCGAGCCCGACATCGAGGACGGCTCCTTCGAGGTCAAGGTCGAGCGCATCGAGGAAGCGGATATCGAAGGCGTTCCGCTTCCCGAGGCGCGGGTCGTCGTCGGTGGCGGCCGCGGTGTCGGTGGCTCCGAAGACTTCGATCAGCTCGAAGCACTGGCCGACAAATTCGACGGCGCGACCGTCGGGGCGACCCGCATCGCCGTCGACGAAGGCTGGGTGCCACACGACAAGCAGATCGGCCAGACCGGCGAGAAGATCGCGCCCGATCTGTACATCGCCGCTGGCATCAGTGGCGCCGTTCAGCACTGGGTCGGCGCGAAGGGCTCGGAGAACGTCCTCGCGATCAACACCGATCCCGAAGCGGCGATCATGTACAAGGGCGATTACGCGATCGTCGGTGACCTCCACGAAGTCGTGCCCGAACTGACCGACGCCATCGAAGCGGCAGACGAGTAGGCGAACTCCCTCGGGATTGCGGTTTTTTTT
>CAZVCA010000007.1:0-14301 GCA_964626045.1 uncultured Halobacteriales archaeon
ACGAGTTCGGCCTTGAGTTTGGCCATGTCGACGCCGCTGGGGCAGTCTACCTTACAGCCCTTACAGCCGACACAGAGGTCCAATACCTCGGTAACAAACTCCTCGTCGGTGGGATCGGCTGGCAGGTCACCGCTCATCGCCTGCCGGAGCATGTTCGCCCGGCCACGCGTACTGGTAATTTCCTCCTTGGCGGCTCGGTAGGTGGGACACATGACCCCACCCGTCGTGTCCTGGAAACCGGTACATCCGGCACACCCGTGACACAGTTCGACAACGCCCTGGAAACCGTTCTCGTTCTCCCAGTTGAGAACGGGGTCAAAGCCGGCGTCAAACGCGTAGTCAGGGTCAAACCGGAGGCCATCGGTCAGGTCGGTATCACCGGAGACCATCCCTGGATTGAGAAGCCAGTCTGGGTCGAATGCCGACTTGAGGTCACGGAACGTCTCCCAGAGGTTCTCCCCGTAGAGTTTCTTGTTCCACTGGGTTCGGGCCTTCCCATCGCCGTGTTCGCCCGAAACCGAGCCCTCATACTCGATGACGAGGTCGGTCACCTCCTCGGCAATGGCTTCCATCGTCTCGATGCCGTTCTCGCTTTTGAGGTTCAAAAGCGGTCGTATGTGCAACACGCCGGGGCCGGCGTGGGCGTAATACGAGGCGAAGGTGTCGTGAGCCTCGAAAACGGCCTGGAGATCGGCGACGTATTCGGGCAGGTTTTCGGCGGGGATGGCCGTATCCTCGATAAACGGCCAGTGTTTGTCATCGCCAGTCCGCGAGAGGAGGATGGGAAGGCCAGCCTTGCGCATCTTCCAGAACGTTTCCTGGCGCTCCTGATCGTGGGCTTCGAGCACGTTACGGGCGGTGATGGAGGCCTCAGTCACGGGAGCGTCGGGGGTAGAATCGACCGCCGATTCCTCTGCTGGGAGGCGATCGGTGACTAGATTGGCGACCTTCTGTCTTGCCGCCGCGTCGGAGTCGGCGTAAAACTCGACAAGCAGCGTTGCATCCGTCCCGTCCGGGAGGGTCGAGACGAGGTCGGCAAACTCAGGCGTATCCCGTGCCAAGTCAAGTAAGACGTCGTCCATCACCTCCACGGCTGAGGGATCGTGTTCGAGAATGGGCGCGACATCGTTCATCGCGTCGAGAACGTGATCGTACGTGAGCAAGACCACTGAAGTCGTTTCGGGGCGAGGAACGAGGGAAACCTCGGCCTCCGTGATGATGGCGAGGGTCCCTTCGCTACCGGCCAGTAGGCGGCCGATGTTTACCTGCCCGTGCTCCTCGGCGTCATCGACGAGCCGATCGAGGTTGTACCCAGAGACGTTCCGGGTGAGGTCCGGATAGCGCTCCGTTATCTCCTCGCGTTCCTCGTTCAGAATGCGGGTGACTTCGGCGTAGATGCGGCCCTCCAAACCGTCTGTCTCGGCTAATTCGTTGAGCTCCGCTACATCGACCCACCCGAAGGTCGTCACGGTCCCATCCGCAAGGACGGCCTCAACCGACTCAATGTAGCCATCTGCCTTCTCGTATTTCAGCGAGTGAGCACCGGTGGTGTTGTTGCCGATACATCCGCCGAGCACGCTCTTATCGCCCCAGGCGGGGTCGGGGGCGTACTGCAGGCCGTGGGATTCGAGGCGGTCGTTGAGGCGGGCTAGCGTGATTCCCGGTTGAACTCGGGCGATGGCTCCATCCGAGTCGATATCCACGATATCGTCCATGTGTCGTTTGAAATCAAGGACAACCGCCTCGTTGGTCGCCTGGCCGGCGAGGCTGGTGCCACCACCACGCGGGAGGACCGGAATCCCCTCCGCGGCACAAAAGGCCATGACTGCGGCGACGTCCTCTGTCGAGACCGGCGAAACCACGCCAATCGGGCGTTCCTCGTAGGCGCTTGCGTCCGTTGCGAACAGTTCGCGGGTGAAAGAATCAAAGCGAACGTCCCCATCGACGCGGTTTTCGAGCGCTGTGGCGAGGTCACGCCGCTGTTCGCTCCCGCCCTGGTAATCGTAGTTTGCGCGTGGATCCAGGGCTGGATCGACACGGCCCTGATCCCAGGAACCATTGGCCATAGGGGGGATACAAGAGAGGGGAACTTTTGTCTACCCCTTAGAAAGCCCCTGGAACCACCACATACGCGAGAATCATCGTAAGGATGCCGGTTGCAATGCCGTAGTAAAGCACCGGTATCAGTTCCAGCCGAATGACACGCCCTTCTTGCCCGATGAGGCCGACGACAGTGAGCGCGGCGACGACGTTGTGAATGGCGACGAGGTTACCGATTGCGCCACCGACCGCCTGTGCCGCGACCGTAATTTGAGTCGGCGCACCGATTTGCTGGGCAGCCTCGAACTGGAAGAGACCGAACAAAATGTCACTAACCGTGTTCGATCCGGCAATGAACGCGCCGAACGCGCCGATGAATCCCGAGAAGAACGGGAATATCTGGCCAGTGAGATTTGCGATGACGTCGGATAGCAACTGCAACATGCCCATGTCGATGGCTTCGGCGTTGTTGACCACGATATCGGCTCCGGTCTTTTGCATGATCATCACGGTCGCGACGGCGAACCACAGCGCGATAACAGCCGGTATAATGTTCTGGATAGCCTCTCGCCACGAGTCCTTGATTCCCTCGGCGTTCATGTCGTGGAGCACATACGTCACGACCGCGACCAACACGAACAGCGATCCCGGGAGATAGAACATCTCGATCCCCTCCGAGAAGGGCGTCCCGAGGATGTGGTTCCACGTGATGACCCCCGTCGATGAGAGAAACGTCTGCACGGGTTCGATGACCCGGGTCAGGACAAGCAGGGCCGCAACGAGGAGGTAGGGGGCCCACGCCATCCCCAGCGACAACTGCTGACTGTGCATGTCCTCGAATCGGGTCGATCCGCCGTCGGTCACGACCTCCTGGTCAGTCTCAGCGTCATTCATGCCTGTGCCAGGTTCGATACTGCCGATCCAGTGATCTGGCCACTGGTCTTGGGGTCCAAAGTCCCATTCTGTTTCGGGGACGAAATAGCCCGCCCGCAGTGTCAGGCTCACAACGAGGAGGCCCACCATCGCCCCCAGCAATGCCGGGAACGTCGGACCGAGGAAGATCGCCGTCAAGATGTATGGAATCACGAAGGACGCCCACGCGAACAGCGTGAGCGGAATCACTTCGATGGCGGGTTTGAGCGAGCGCTCCTCGCCGAAGAAGCGAGTCATCATCGCCACGCCGATGAACGGAATCGCGATACCCACGATAGCGTGAATGATGGCCGCCCAGAGGCCGATCTGAGCCACATACGCGCCGACAGTTTCGAACCCACCGTTCTGGACGACTTCATAGGCGGCCGTCCCGGCCTGTGTGGGGTCCTGCCCAAAGACGACATCTTCGAGCCCGATAATGAGCGGCGTTCCGACCGCGCCAAAGGTGATTGCAAGGATGTTCCCGGTCAGGGCGACTACCACCGCGGCTAGCGGCGGGAAGCCCAGCCCGACCAGCAGTGGACCGACGATTGCGGCAGGGGTTCCGAATCCAGCCGCGCCCTCGATGAAAGACCCCATCAAGAATACAAGCAGGATGACCTGGACGCGTCGGTCGTCACTGATCGACGAGAAGCCCGCGTTGATGACTTCGAACGCACCGGATTGCTTGAGCGTGTACAGAAGCAGTATCGCACCGAAGACGATGACGAGGATTCGTGATGCGGTCATCGCGCCCCGGATTGAGGCTGCCGCGATCAATGTCGGGGTCATCTCCCAGCCGATATACGCGGCCAGGGCCGCGATTGCCCACGCGATGGGCATTGTGATTGTCGCCGGCTGGTAGAGGATAACCATGATGACCGCGATCGTCACAAGCGGCAACAGCGCTAGCAGTATGAGTGTCAGGTCAGCCATCGAAGTGATTCATTGGGATATCGACTGGCTGATTCTCAGACACGGCACCATACGGACCGACCCACATGTCGACCCGTCCCCGCTGTATGTCACGTAACGACATGCCACGACCCTGACGGTCATATCACTTAAATTCAGGGGCCATCGACCGTGGCACCTGTGCAAATTTTGCCCTCCGCATAGATTGTTCTTTTTTAGACAAAAATACGGACGAAGTAAACACTCTGGCTTGTGCTGATTGACCGCTGGATGACACGTTATCGAATCGATGAATACGCGTTACGCGAAGGTCAGTGTTTCATTTGTTATCGATACATCTTTTCCATTGAAAATCCCGTACGCACCGGAAATGCCGATCTGCTCCCGGTAGAGGATTGACTCCGATCCCCTGTCTATCATCTGGAGCCGGATCTGATCGGAATCGGGATAGTGAGTTTCGTCACCAGCCAGCCGACACGCAACATTGACATCAGTACAGTTGACATCATCCGGAATCGTGGAGCCGTTTTGATTATTATGCACTAAGATGAGTTCAACAGTTTCACCCCCCGCGAGAGATCTGTCGAGTGTTCCAGTGACACGCTGATTGCCATGATCAAGATAGACAACGATATCCTCAGCATCCACCGTATCACCTCCGTTATTCGTCAGCGTGACTTCCCAACGAAACGCGGCGTAGTTAGGCTCTGAAGCAGGCGCTTCCTCGAAATCCACGTCGAGGGCAGCAAAGGTAGGCTCCGCGAGGAGATCGCCTCCGATCCCCAAGGCGGTAACACCGATAACCGAGGCGAGAATAACAGTAATAGCGACTATTAAGATCACTCCGACAGCCGAGGTAGATGCTCGCTCGTGGCTCGATTCCGCCGATTCACTCATTCGGTATATGCTTCAAACACGATACGATTAACTGTTATGTTATATTTCTGTCAGTATTGTCCGAGACGGCATATACAATCGGTAGCCTCTCACCACAAACGCTTCGCCGGACGGAATCCCATCAACAAAAATATTCAGGTTTAAGTGCCGTGAGCTACCCACCCCGAAAATCCGCCCTTGCGGCCGACACTAGATAGCAAGCCACGATTCCCGAATTCAAAACCCGTCGACGATGGGGACCTCGTTAGGATCCAGGTCCTCGGACAGTATCAGATCTGAAATGAGGTCCTCGTCTTCCACCGTCAGCATACGCATGCCGTCGCTGAGTTCCCTGACGTCGAGGCGGTCGTCTGTGAGTGCCGTCTCGATGAGGAGATAAAAGTCGCCGCTGGTATCCACAGCGAAGAAGTTGCCGTCGTCGTCGGTATACTCGGGGTGCAACTGGAAGTGCCGTTTTGCAGCCATTGCCACTCGATTGGCTGGTTCCTGGAATAAATGGCCCGTTATCGGCCGGAATCGTATGCGACCGGCACCCAGCTATCCGACCTCGTATCCGATAGCGGTCGCTGGTCTCAAAATACGTGCCAGTTACCGCATCCCCGATTTGATCATGCGCTCCGGGAACCCGGTGATCAGTTCCCAGATACCCATCCGATCTTCATCGGATCGCAATCGGGACCGAAGCCGCTGGCTGAAGAGCTCGACAGAGATGATGAGGATGAAAATGGCGAGCAGGGTCGCCATCATATTCGTGAAGCGAAGCAGATTCTGCTGGGCCGTGACGATATACCCCAGGCCTCCGGCACCGACGACACCCACCGTAACCGCCGCGCGTACGTTGATCTCGAAGATGTAGAGCGTCCAAGCGATGAATGACGTCCGAACCTGGCTCAGCATGCCGAAGAAGACGACCTGGGGTTTGTTTGCGCCGGTGGTTCGCATCGCTTCGATCGGCCCGTCCTCGATTTCCTCGAGTTCGTCGACGAACAGTCGCCCGAGGTTGCCGATCGTGTCAAATCCGATGGCAATCGCCGCCGAACTCGGCCCGAGTCCGAGAAACGGGATAAAGATCAGCGTCCAGACGATCGCCGGAATCGCCCGGATAAACGACATCGTCCCTCTGAAGATGAAATTAAAGGGAAACGGCGTCACCCGTTCCGAGCCCAGGGTCCCGAAGATCAGGGCAAAGGGGAACCCGAGCAACGTGCCGACAAAGCCCATCCCAAGGGTCACCCCCGCTTCGCCGAAGATCTGGAACATCCCAAGTTCCACGAAGAAAAACGAGTAGATGTCACCGAAGTTCGGCGGCCACTGGAAAAGCAAACCGCCGATCTCCGGATCGTACAGCAGGTTCATGGTGAGGATAAAATCCACGTACTGGCCGAGATCGAGGAACGGAAGCACTCCGAAATGGAGGGTGATTGGGAAGAATTGACCCAACGAATTGAGGAACGTCTCGATCCGGGCGTCCGGGTTGAGCAGGCCAGTCGCCGAACCGGCCTGCAAACCGATAAACCCGATCAGCACCATCAACGCCACCCACCCGACGGCTCGACGCCGGCGCAACTCCTTGATGTTCTCGAACTGCTCCCTGATCGGGTCCGAAGCGGATGCTGAAGCCGGTGACTCCCCGCCGTCGGGAGACATCCGATCATGGTCATCGGGAGACAGACCCGAACTTGCTCGACCAGTGCTCGTCGTGTCTTCCGTGCCGTCGATCATGACATCGATTTCGCTGTCTCGTCGCTTCGATCAGTTGTCTCACCGGAACTCGTGACGAACATGCCTTCCGTGTCGATATCGCCGTAAATCTCGTCGACCACGTCGATCGTGAGTTCGTCTCGGTAGCCGTCGAACACTTTCCGCCCGTCTCGGAGTCCGATAAATCGCTGGCCGAACTTCCGTGCCGTATTGACCTGGTGCAGGCTGGAAAAAGTCGTGAGATTGCGTTCCTCGGTGGCGCGTCTGAGATACCGCATGACGTCTTGGGCACTCCCCGGATCGAGGCTGGAAACCGGTTCGTCCGCCAACAGAACATCTGGTTGCTGCACGAGCGCGCGGGCGATGCCGACACGCTGTTGTTGGCCCCCGCTCATCGAACGGGCCTTCTGTGTTGCCTCATCGAGGAGCCCGACCGTATCCAGGGCGTCAAGTGCCCCCATTTTTTGTTCCTCACCCTGCAGTTGCAGGACACTCGAGACGAACCCACTTCGCTCGACCCCACCTGCAAGCGCGTTCGAATACGCGGACATGTCGCCGATGATATTGTGTTGTTGAAATATCATCGCGACTTCCGGGCGGGGTTCGGTCACCGACGTCCCGTCGATGATTACCTCGCCCTCCGTCGGCGCCGTCAACCCACTCATCGTGCGCAACAGCGTCGATTTTCCCGAACCTGACACGCCCAGGATGACGACGAATTCGCCCCGCTCGACCGTGAACGAAACGTCTTCGAGCGCGACTGTGTCGCCATAGCGCTTCGTCACTCCATCGACCTCGATTTGGGTCATTATCGTAGACGGGGACGTGATTACAGATTAGACCATTCCAGCCCGAGGTCCTGGCCGAGGGTGGCAATCGGATCGTAATCGTCTTTGGTCGCTTCGACGATGCCGCTGAACCAGAGTCCGTGGTCCTCGACGAGTTGGACGTCGTCTTTCTCTTCGTCGGTTAGGTCCTCCTCGTCTTTGTCCAGAAGGGCCGGATCGACGCCAAGTTGCTCTGCAAGCGCCTCTTGAGATTCGTGTTCGAAGGCCTCGCTCGGCGCGTCGATCATCAGCTGTCGCAGTTCCTCCTTGAGCGGGTCGTCCCACGCACCGTTACTGACGATCGGTGCCCGCGGGAGTGGCTCCGAAACGGCGAGCAACTGCAATTCAGGGTCGCGTTCTCCCGCACTGTCGTATTCAGCTGACAGTTCGACGAAATCCTGGGACATCTCGTCGAACTGTTCCTGCGGGACGTGGGAAGCCGTCGAAAAGGCCCCGGTTGACGCAGCAACGATGCGATCGTCGCCGATCAGCTCTTTCCGGGCCGTCGTATGGTCGGAGGTCCGATATGTGAAATCTTCAGCACTGCCGCCAGGGGCATCGCCGATGTCCAGGCCCGCATTCTTCAACATATACATCGGGTACAGGGTCCCCGACACCGATGTCGGCGCCCCCGTTGCGATCGTTTCACCCTCGATGTCTGCCAGCTCCTCGATCCCACTGTCCGGTGTTGTGGTGATCAGCGAGAAGTACTTCTCCGCCCCGTAGGCGACACGCATGCCGGTGACGTCGATCACATCAGGAATCTGTGCCACCGCTCCCGGCGACACGTCGGCGAACACCCGGTCGCCTTCGCCCGCTCGTTTGAGTTCCTGGACCGTGCCCGAATAGCTCGCGGTCGGGATTCCATTGATCTTGACGTCTGCCTCTGACTCCAGATAATCGAAAAGTGGCTGATATTGAACGGTAATATCGATTTCCTCCTGGGCCGGATTCATTATCCAGTCGACTTCAGGGGTCGATTCCTCCGTTTGTGTTGCATCATCGGCGGGATCTTCGCCCGAACAGCCAGCCAAGCCACCGACCGAACCGACAGTTGTCACAGCGGCGAGTCGTTTCAGGTAGGACCTTCGATTGACCATCCAGATGGGCAGATAGACGGCTCGCAAAAGTAGTTTTATAATTTTTGTACGGGGGCATACAATCGTCTCTACAGGCCTATATAGACATTCTATGCCCCGGTTTCTGGCGCGTAGTGGCAAGAAATAGGGGTCCGATTTTGAGGCTATATAGATGTGGGCCACCGGGAGCCAATGAATGTACTTTTCGGGCGGCAAACGAAGCGGTTGTATGGACCGGACCAACGCGCTTGCTGTCGCTCGCGAGGCCGCACAATCCGGCGCAACGCGGGCCAGCTCGTTATTTCATGCGGAGCTCACCGTCGAGACAAAAACTGGCAAAACGGACGTCGTCACGAGAGCCGACCGAGAGGCCGAACAGCAGGTGATCGACCGGATACGCGAGACCGACACGTCGGCCACGATCGTCGCCGAGGAGTCCGCTGGCAGCACCGCGGTTCCCGACGAGGGCCGGGCGTGGATCATCGATCCGATCGACGGGACGAACAATTACGTGCGAGGATTGCCACTCTGGGTGACAGCGGTGGCTCTCGTCGAGGACCGGCAACCGATTGCCGCCGCGATCGTGGCCCCCGAACTCGAGCAGACCTTCCTCGCGGACGGGGACGGGGCGTGGATGAACGGCGATCCCATGACAGTCAACGATCGGTCAGATCCCGACGCGATGGCCGTCTCACCAACCTTCTGGTGGCCGCGAGATCGGCGCGAGGAATACGGTATCGCAGCCACGGAAATACTCAACCGGTTCGGCGACCTGATCCGGCTCCGTTCGGCACAATTGACCCTCGCACAGGTGGCCTCTGGTTCGCTCGATGCGACCTTCACGAATCGAACGATGAATCCGTGGGACTCGGTAGCAGGTGCCTTCCTAGTTGAACGTGCAGGCGGGACGGTGACCGACCTGGAGGGTGAGGACTGGGTGTTCGACGCGGACGGCCTCGTCGCCTCGAATGGCGAGGCCCACGAGGAGGTGCGGGCCGCTGCTCGAGCGGTCGAATCCGTCCGTGAAAGCCATTAAAGCGGGTAAGGGGAAATCAGCGTTCCCCAGCAATTTCAGCGTCGAACTGGTCCAGATAGTGTTCCATGAACTGCCGACGATCTTCGGCCAGTTCCCGACCGGCTTGCGTGTACATCCGGTCTGGCAACTCGAGGAGTTTCTTCTCGAAGTGATTGTACTGCGTGGCTCCGGCGGTCGTCTCGTCAGCCTCGGGCGGGAGGCCGGGATCGTATATCGGGCTTCCCGTGGCACCACCGTGGGTGAAACACCGAGCGATCCCGACGGCCCCCAGCGCGTCGAGGTTATCGGCATCCGAGAGGAGTTTCGCTTCGAGTGACGCCGGCTCGGGCGGCTCCGAGAACCGATGAGCCCTGATCGCGTCGGTGATGGCCGAAAGGCGCTCTGGAGCGATAGATTGGTCCTGCAGGATCTGCTCGGCTTCGGTCGCCCCCCAGGCCGCGTGGTTCTCGATCCGACCCGCGGTTTCCCTCGCCCGCCCGATGTCGTGGAGGAGAATCGCCGCGTGGAGGACAAACCCGTTGGCCTCGGCACGTTCTTCGAGGAGGCGGTCGGCTATTGCCAGCACCCGTTCGACATGGTGCCAGTCGTGAGCCGGATTCATCCCGTCAGGAAAATACGATTTGGCCGCAGTCCGGATCGCGTCGAGTGACATATCGGGAGGTTCGGGCCCGTGCCCATAACGGTGGTGACCAAATGGAGTGGTTGCCCCGAATGACTGAACCCGACAGCCACTGCCCCCAGACCGAGAAAAAGGGTTTGTCATTTGAAGCCACACGTTTATGTTGATTGGCCAATCATTTTTGTGTGAGAGCATGACAACCAAACAGATCCTCATGATCGTCGGCGATTTCGCCGAGGATTACGAGACGATGGTCCCGTTTCAAACACTGCAGGCCGTCGGCCACGATGTCGATGCGGTTTGCCCGGAAAAAACGGCCGGCGACACCGTCAAAACGGCAGTGCATGACTTCCGCGGGGACCAGACGTACCTCGAAGAGCGCGGGCACGACTTCCAGCTCACGGCGGACTTCGACGCCGTCGATCCGGCCGAGTACGACGCCCTGTTGATACCAGGTGGCCGAGCGCCCGAATATCTCAGAACGTACGAGGCGGTTTTGGACCTCGTCAGCCACTTCTTCGAGACCGTCAAACCGGTCGCGACACTCTGTCATGGGCCCCAGATCCTCGCCGCAGCGGACGTCCTCGAGGGGTACGAATTGACGTCCTACCCCGCCGTCAAACCGGAGGTAGAGTCGGCAGGTGGCATCTGGATCGACGGCGTCACGCGTGATCGGAACCTCGTGACAGCCCAGGCGTGGCCGGATCACCCCGAGTGGCTGGCCGAGTTCATCGAGTTGCTGTGAGCCGTCGGCCGGGTTCACCCAGGAACGCATTTCGGCCGCCCACTGATCCCCAATTGGCAAGCCGGTCCGACGACAAACGGGGAACGGACCAATCCTGATGCAATCCGAGCGCGACTGGCTGCCGGACATGGAAAAGCGGCGATCGCCTATTGTTGGGGATACCCCGACGTACACCGTAAGAGCAGATGACGTACCGTGGCTCCTTGGAACGCAGCTAACCGAGCGGTGTGGGCCACTCGCCCGGGCACCGGCGGAACAGACCGTGCTGCTCATCGAAGCCCACGATTTCGCGAGGCGACGACGATATCATCACCACAAGTTGACCCTCGTCTTCGCGGCGATGCGTCACTTCCGTGACCGGCTTCGATCGGCCGGGTACGACGTCGTATATAAGCAAGTCCCCACCTTCGAAGCCGGCCTTCGGGAATTTTTCGACCAGTATCCGGACGCCACACTCCTCGGGATGGAATCCCCTTCCAGTGGTGATGCCGACCGCCGGCAGGAACTCGTCGAAGGGGTCGGCGGCACGCTTCGGATCGTGGAAAACGACTGCTTTCTCAGCACCGCAACCGCGTTCGACGACTGGGACGACGACGGAGAGGAGTTCCGACACGAAGCGTTCTATCGCTTCCTCCGGCGGGAATCCGGGGTGTTGATGGACGCCGGCGACCCGATCGGCGGGAGCTACAATTACGACGAGGACAACCGGGAGTTCCCGCCGGCCGGCTGGGAGGCCCCACCGATTCCCACCCACGAGCACGACGATCTGACCCGCGAAACGGCCAGGTGGGTCAGCGACACGTTCGACACGTGGGGAAGTCAGACCGGCTTCGAGTGGCCGGTCACCAGATCACAGGCCCTCGATCAGGTAGCTCACTTCCTCGAAGATCGCCTGCCCACCTTCGGCCCCTATCAGGACGCGATGGTGAGCGAGGAGTGGGCGATGGCTCATGCCCTCCTCAGTGGCGCGCTGAACGTCGGACTGCTCCACCCGATGGAGGTCATCGAGGCAGTCGAAACTGCCTACGAACACCGGGACGACGTCGGGTTATCTTCGGCCGAAGGGGTGATTCGACAGATCTTGGGGTGGCGAGAATTCGTCCGGCACGTCTATCGCCGGACGATGCCCGAACTGGCCGAGGCAAATCAGCTCGACGCGACCCGCCCATTGCCGGATTTTTACTGGACCGGCGAGACCGACATGGAGTGTCTGGCAGCAACCATCGAAGACGTCCACGAGCGGGGCTATGCACATCATATCCAGCGGCTGATGGTGCTGTCGAACTTTGCCACCCTCTGGGGGGTCGAACCAGCAGCACTGAACGAGTGGTTTCACGCGACCTTCATCGACGCGTATCACTGGGTAACCGTCCCGAACGTGGTGGAAATGGGGTCGTACGGACAGGGCGCGTTCGCCACGAAACCGTACGTTTCGTCAGGCAGCTACGTCGATCGCATGTCCGATTACTGTCGGGATTGTGCCTTTGACCCGGACGAGGACCTCGGTCCCAAGGGCTGTCCGTTCAACGCCCTTTACTGGGACTTTCTCGCCCGAAACGAAACGACCCTCAGGAGCAATTACCGGATGGGCCTCATGTACGGCCACGTCGACGACAAGCGTGAGTCAGGGGCTATGGACGCCATTCGTGAACGGGCTGAAACACTCAGTAACTCCCTCGACGCAGACCATTGGTAATTGGGGGGACTACATGGATTACGGCGAGTTCGGTTCCAGGCGAACAACCTCGGCGGACCGAGCGTCGACCGCGACGTAGAGGGCGCCAGTGTCGGGAGCCGACTCCACGGCCCGTATGCGCCAGTTGCGATCCGCGAGAAGCGGTTCTTGCTCGGTCACGCTGTGCCCGTCGACTGCAAATCGGCCCAGATATTGGCCGGCGAGGGTGCCGACGAAGAGGTCCCCCTGCCACGCCGAGGCCGCCGCAGCGTCGTAAAACGTCATCCCCGACGGGGGAAAACCCCCACTGCCACAGGGCCAGTAGTACACCGGTTCGACCAGGTCCGGTCGTTCGTCGGGTTGGTCGCCGACTGGATCCTCAGTGCCGTAATGACAGGCATAGGAGGCCACTGGCCAGCCGTAGTTGCCGCCAGCTTCGAGGACGTTGATTTCGTCGCCGTCCCGTTCGCCGTGTTCGGCTTGCCAGATCTCGCCGGTCTCCGGATGGACGGTCATCCCCTGGGCGTTCCGATGCCCGTAACTGAAAATCGTGTCGCTGACCTCGGGATCGTCAACGAACGGATTGTCCGCCGGGATCGAGCCGTCCGGTTCGAGCCGCAGCGTCGTTCCGAGTTCGTTGCTCGGGTCCTGAGCGACGTGGTCCGGCCCGAAATCCTTGCGCTGTCGATCCCCAACTGACAGGTAAAGGGTCCCATCTGGCCCGAAAACGACTCGCGAGCCGAAGTGCCCGTTCGATTTCACGAAGGGTGTGGCCGTATGAAGGACTTCGAATCGATCGAGTCGAGGTTCGTCCTGATCGAGTTTGGCGCGACCGAGCCGCGTCGCGGACGTTCCGGACTCGTCGGTCACACTGTAGGTCAGATAGAGCCAGGGATCCTCCGGTTGGGGCCCCATCGTCACGTCCAGGAGGCCGCCCTGGCCGGACGAATACACGTCTGGCACGCCCGCGACGGCCGTCGTCTGCCCGGAATCGACGGCGAGAAGCTGCAACCGGCCTGGCCGTTCAGTCACCAGTAGTGTTTCCTCGCCTGGGAGAACTGAAATCGCCCACGGATGCGTGAGATCGTCTGCAAGAATTTCGACTTCGGGTTGGATTTCGCCACCAGTTTCCTCCGTCGTCGCGGAGCCAGACCCGGTGGTGGTTGGCGAGGAGGCAGGTTCGCTCGTCGCGGTGCCGGATTCGGGACCAGCACAGCCCGCAAACGCGGCCATCGAAATGAGTCCGCCCGTTCGAAGGAATTGTCGCCGGTTCATGGGTTGGTTGTTCATATCACAATGCTACGAATCCGTCCCTATAGCTGTTGGCACAGCTACATAGCCACAGGTGGCAAAACGGGTTGTCGAGAGCTACCCTCGGCGGCGAAGGGCAACAGCACCCGAGAGAGCGATCAGTCCTGCCACGATCCCCATCCCAGGGGCCGAAGCTGTGGTTGTGCCGGGTTCTGCGGTGCCGGTTTGTGTTGTGCCGGATTGCGCGGTCGTCTCGATGGCGATGACGCTAAATCCCTCTAAGGAGCGGTCGGGAGCCCAGCGGACGGTTGACGTGTCACGTTCGTCCGGGGTAGGCGACACCGAGGTGATTTCGTAGCCGTCCGGAACGGTCACGATCACGGGCCGATCAGTCTCGAATTCCGCCGAGAACGGATGGGAAAGGGCGATCTCACCGTCCTGGACGGAAGCGAGGTCGCTGATCGTCGCGGTCAGTGCCACGATGCCGGTCGACCCGTTCGAATCGAACGCGAGCTCAACGTCCGTCAGGGCGATATCTCGGCCGGTCCGTATCGCTGTCGCATTGGCGACCTGGGCCATCCGGTCGCTGAATCGGGATTCCATC
>CAZVCA010000007.1:14401-15463 GCA_964626045.1 uncultured Halobacteriales archaeon
TCGGTCGTAGTCATCGGCAGAGCGGAGGTTCCCGTACCGTTAGTAGTCGGTGATTGCGTGGTCGTCCCATTCATCATCCCGTCACCATGGCCGCCGCCCATCCGTGTTTCGTTGTCAGCGCCGGGTCGGGTATCATTGGCCTCCCCCATCCACGGGCCACCGGGGCGGTCACTCGGCGGTCCCATCGGCGTTCCGACACTGTTGCCCGCGATCTGACGGGCCATCGCTGCAGTCTCCGGCCCAGTCATGGTTCGGGCGTGGTTGCGGAGCTGTTCGAGGGCCGTCACGTTCACGCCGTTCGCTTCGAGGGTCTCGGCTGGAAGCGTGCCAGCGGTCTGGTTCGTACTGTTTGCCATCCGCTCGAGGTTACTCAGGCGAGTTACCATTGCGGTCATCCGAACCTGGTAGGTCGAATTGGAGATCGTCTCGTTCGCTCGGGAGTCGTTCAACCGCTCCATTTCGGTTTCGACCTCCTCCAGCCGTGTTTCTAGATGTGCCTGGGTTCGGTTAAGAACCTGAGCCTTCGAATCGTTACTCGCCGCGGCGGCCACCTGCAGGCCGAACGACCGATGGTCGATCTCTCCCTGCAACTCTTCGTGCTGGACGGCGATACTCCCGGCAAGCATCAGGCCGGGGGCCGTGGCGTTCACCGTGGTGTTCGTCGCGTTCGCGTCGGCGGTCTGTGCGGTCGAGGCGGTTTCGATCGGGTCGGTTGCGTGTGTATCGGCAACGGCCATTGCCGGTCCGGTAATGGACACGACCATGGCCAGGGCGATCAACACTGGTAGCATGCGGTTCATGACGATTGGGTATCAGGCTGCCGAGGGTATAAGCCGGGAAGATGGTGGACGCTGATTCCAGTGAGTTAAGCCGAATAAAGGCGGTTTATCCGGATTGTAACGGGGTTTTCGGCAGGCCCACGACTGATTACCCAGTCAGCATCTATCCTTTCACAAATCGTCCCGCCACGAGGTCGAACAAGGGTGAAATGAATTCCGTGTAGCGAACGGTACAGCGAGATCGGTGCGCTCCCGTCAGTAGGCGAGGACCGGGATTTCGTCA
>CAZVCA010000007.1:15563-44187 GCA_964626045.1 uncultured Halobacteriales archaeon
TGAACGATCGCGAACGGGATTCCGTCAGTGAACAACCACGACTGGGATTTGCGCGCGCCGAACGACCTTCTCCGCCGTGCTGCCGAACATGATCCGGCCCACGCCCGAAATCCCCCGGCTGCCGATGACGATCTCGTCGACGCCTTCGGCGGCCGCGTGGGCGAGAATCTCGTCGACCGGCTCGCCGATCTCGTAATCGGTCTCGATGACGGCTCCCAGCTCGGTTCCCTTGGTCTCCATCTCGTCCAGTAAGTCCTCGGTCGCAGCGACTCGTTTGTCCACCTGTGGGAGCGCCTCCGGGTCAGCAGCGGAGGCGGCAAAGTAGCCCGTCGGCGCTTCGACGACGTGAAAGGCGATGATATCCTCCTCGGGGAAATGATCGATCGCATACGCCAGTGCGTCTTCGGAATGGGTCGACCCGTCGACTGGGACCAGTATGGAGCCCATACGTGAGTATACAACCGAACCGTCCATATAGTTACTCCGGCGGAAGAAAGACCGGATCCGGCCCGGACATCGACTTTCGAATCGAAGGTTCGAGGTCCACCTCGGATCCACTGTGCTGCTCCGACCGGGAATATTCGCTCAACAGCCTGATGAATCCGCGTCTGAGCGGCGCATTTCCCAGACAAACACCACGCCAGTTTCAGATCCAAATTTTCACCTGGCGATTCCTTTGGAACCGAAGGGGCAAACTGGCTAAGGGAGTGGCCCCTTCGTTTACCCACCTATGGAAACCCGGACCGCCCAACTCGATATCACGGGCATGTCCTGTGCCAACTGTTCGGGGACGATTCAGGACACCCTCGAAGAAATCGACGGGGTGAGCGACGCCACGGCCAATTACGCGACCGACGAGGGCCAGGTGACCTACGACGTGACGACGGTCTCACTCGACGACATCATCACGGCCATCGAAGACGCCGGATACGGGGCCGTTACCGAGACAATGACGATTCCTATCTCGGATATGTCGTGTGCGAACTGCGCGGAGGCCAACGCGACAGCCCTGGAAGAAACGCCCGGAGTCCGCACCGCGGACGTCAATTACGCGACGGACGAAGCCCAGGTGACCTATAATCCCCGCGAGGTCACCAAGGAATCACTGTATGCGGCCATCGAAGACGCGGGCTACTCACCAGTTCGGGAGACCGATGAGGGCAAATCGGACGAACGCGCCCGCGACGTGGCTAGGGATGCGGAAATACGGAAACAGCTCCGGTTGACCGTCTTCGGCGCCGCGCTGTCGGCTCCCCTCCTCTTTTTCCTCGCCGACAAGTTCCTCTTCGGGGGGACAATCGTCCCGGACCAAATCTTCGGGATGCAGTTGGGATGGATCGAATTGCTGCTCGCGACGCCGGTGCAGGCAATTTTGGGCTGGCCGTTTTACAAGAACTCCTACAGCGCACTCGTCAATAACGGGCGGGCCAATATGGACGTCCTCATCGCGCTTGGCTCCTCGACGGCCTATCTCTATTCGATTGCCGTGCTCGGCGGGGTCGTCGCCGGGAGTGTGTACTTCGATACGGCGGCGCTCATCCTGGTGTTCATCACACTGGGTAATTACCTCGAAGCGCGGTCGAAGGGCCAGGCAGGTGAGGCACTGCAAACACTCCTCGAAATGGAGGCCGAAACGGCGACCCGGGTCGAAGCGGACGGGACCGAATCGACTGTCGACATCGACAAGATACGGGAAGGAGACCTCCTCAAAGTACGGCCTGGTGAAAAAATTCCGACCGACGGGGTCATCACCGACGGCCAGTCAGCCGTCGACGAGTCGATGGTCACCGGCGAATCGGTCCCCGTCGAGAAGCAGGCGGGCGACGAAGTAGTCGGCGCCACGATCAACGAGAACGGCCTGCTGACTGTCAAAGCGACACGAGTCGGTGACGAAACCGCCTTGCAGCAGATCGTCCGCACCGTCAAAGAAGCCCAGGCTCGCCAGCCGGACATCCAAAACCTGGCCGACCGGATCTCCGCGTACTTCGTCCCCGCAGTCATCGCGAACGCCCTGCTCTGGGGCACACTCTGGTTTCTCTTTCCGCAGGCACTGGCCGGATTCGTCGAGTGGCTCCCGCTCTGGGGCCTGGTCGGGGGCGGGTCGACAGCGGCGGGTGGCACCATTTCAGTCTTCGAGTTCGCCATCGTGGTGTTCGCTTCGGCGGTGTTGATCGCCTGTCCCTGTGCCCTCGGGCTGGCGACGCCGGCCGCGACCATGGTTGGCACCACCATCGGCGCCCAAAACGGCGTCCTCTTCAAAGGCGGTGACATCCTGGAACGCGCGAAAGACGTGGACACCGTCGTCTTCGACAAAACCGGGACGCTCACGCGGGGCGAGATGGAGCTGACGGACGTGATCGCCTTCGATAGAGGGGGCAATCCGGTTCCAGACGGCGGACACGTGGCCGCCGAAGCCGGCTCCCAAGCCGCCCCCGAGGGACTCGCCGAGGACGAAGTGCTCCGCTTTGCAGCCGCCGCAGAGCGCGGGAGCGAACATCCGCTGGCCGAGGCGATCGTCACCGGAGCCGAAAGCCGGGGGCTCGAGGTCGCCGAAGCGACCGCGTTCCAGAACGTTCCGGGCCACGGAATTCGGGCGACGGTCGATGGTCAATCGGTTCTGGTCGGGAACCGGAACCTGCTCGAGGAGGAGGGAATCGACCCACAGCCCGCGACGGAGACGATGGAACAGCTCGAACGGGCGGGGAAAACGGCAATGCTCGTCGCCGTCGACGGACGGCTCGCGGGCGTCGTCGCCGACGCAGACACCGTGAAATCACAGTCCGAAAACGCGGTGCAGGCCCTGCAGGAGCGAGGCATCGACGTGATGATGATCACCGGAGACAACGAGCGAACCGCCCGGGCAGTCGCGGAGCAGGTCGGCATCGACCCGGAAAACGTCAGGGCCGAGGTCGTTCCCGAAGACAAGTCCGACGCCGTCGACCAGATTCAGGCCGAGGGGCGATCGGCCATGATGGTCGGCGATGGAGTCAACGACGCCCCGGCACTGGCCGTCGCTGCGGTCGGAACTGCGCTCGGGTCTGGCACGGACGTTGCCATCGAAGCGGCCGACGTCACCCTCATGCGGGACGATCCACTCGACGTCGTGAAGGCCATCCGGATCTCGGATGCCACCCTCCAGAAGATCAAGCAGAACCTGGGCTGGGCGCTCGGGTACAACACCGCGATGATCCCCCTCGCCTCATTTGGGCTCCTGCAGCCAGCCCTCGCTGCCGCGGCGATGGCCTTCTCCAGCGTCTCGGTGCTGTCCAACAGTCTCCTGTTCCGCCGCTACACGCCGGATCACGACTATCGGGTCTTCGGCCGGTAGCGGTCCCCTCCCCACGCCTTAGACTGTCGTTTCTGAATCTCGGTCTTGCTCGAGATACGGAAGGACTGCCTGCTCGATCCACTCGGAGTACTGCATGAGCGTCGTCCCGAGCACGCTCATCACGAGGACGTACCCGACGCTGAAGGCGTAAATCGTCTCGCCGACGCCCCCAGCAAACACGCCACTCGTGGCAGTGATCGCGAGGGCGGCGATAATCAGGGTAAACTCGCCTCTCGTGGCCATACCCAGCCCGACACGAAGTGAGCGGCGAGGGTCGAGGTCGTAGATCCGGCCACCGAGATAGCCGCTTGCCACTTTTGTCGGCGTCGTCAGCAGGACGGCAAGAATCACGAACGTGGCGACGTCACCGAAGAGGAACGGGTCGGTCACGAGGCCGATCCAGAAGAAAAATATCGCTGCGAAGACGTCCCGGATCGGTTCGAGCACCCGCTCGAGCCGGTGAACCTGGTCGGTCGAGGAAAACGCCATACCCACGAAAAAGGCGACGACGGCTTCGCTCACACCGAGCACCAATCCGAGGCCCGCGATTGGAACGACCACTCCGAGGGCCCGCAAGACCAGAAACTCCGCCGATTCAGTCGCCAAGAGGGTTTCCAGCAGGGGCCCACCTCTGGCGACGAAGATCCCGAGCACGAGGATGAAGCCGATGGCCACGGCCATCGATCCCACGGCCGCTTGGAGACCCCCACCGAGCACGAGTCCGGAGGCGACCACGAGGTAGATCGCGATGACGAGATCCTCGAAGACGAGGGTTCCAAGCATCGGGCTGGCCTCGTCGTTCGCGATCCATCCCAGATCGATGAGCGACTTCGAGATGATCGCCGACGAGGAGATGTAGACCGCCCCGGCGACGAAAAAGGCGGGGACGACCGACTGGAAGACGGCGAACCCGATGGCGAATCCCAGCCCGAAATTCACGAGTAGATCGAGGGTTCCGGCCGAGCCGATCCGGGTTCGATCCGCGAGCAAACGGTCGAGATTGAACTCGAGGCCGAGAAAGAGAAGCAGCAGAACGATCCCGAGTTCGGCACCGAGTTCGACAAAAGTCGTCGATTCCAGGGCGTAGGGTCCGAGTCGACCGGCAACGAATGGATTGACCGCCATGCCGGCGAGGATATAAAACGGGATGACGGACTGGCGAACCCGGCTCGCGAACGATCCGACGAGGGCGACAGTCGCAAAGAGGATCCCGAGTTCCAGCAGCGCGGTTTCACTCGCCATGATTCTCGTGCCCGCTGGATAGCACAGTCGTCATTGCCCTTCCGAGACGAAGGTCTCGAACTCGATGACGTCGTCCTGGGGGCCAATGACGACGAGTACGTCTCCGGATTCGATGAGCGTGTCCGGACCGGGCGAGGAGATAATCTCGCCCGCCCGCTGGATCGCTACGACGAGCACGTCGAGTTGCTCCCGGATGTGGCCGTCTCCGAGCTCTCGACCGGCGAGCGTTGACTCAGGACCCACATTGTACCACTCGATGACCGTATCCCCCGGTAGCATGGTGCCCTGGTGGTCGACTTCGACGGGTTGGAACTTCGCGCCCTCCAGAATGGAGCCGATCGTCTGGGAGAGCTGGTTCGAGGCCTCGAATATCTTTTCCGCGTCGGCGTTCGGCGTTTCTTTCCGGTAGACCTCACGCTTGCCAGTGTTGTGGATCACGACGACGAGCTGTGCACCGTCCCCGATGTCGATCTCGAACTTTCGGCCGACCCCCGGCAAGTCGGTCTCGAAAACGGTCATACCGGTCTTTCCCGCGCCCGGACAATAAACGCGAAGGGTGCCCTGTCAGCACGTGGGCCGACGCGTCGCGTGATTGGGTACGGGGCGGACAATATCGAGATGTTGTTTTTCCAACAGGATAGGTTGTGTGCCGACTCGGTTTCAAAGCAGGCCGATCGTCCGTGGGTCGTAACCAGTCGGGGGCTCCCAGTCACTGCTCTGTGGACCGAAACGACGGCGTCTCGAGAATACCTATCAAAAATACAGACAAATTTTCGAGTGTTACAGATAACTTACTATTCAATCCAAAACCGCGTGGCTTTGGATGTGATGTAAAACGATAGATGGTGAGATTCGCAATTTGAAGCCCTTAGACAACCAATATTTTTTTAGTGCAATTCAAACTGAGAATGGTTCGTAATTAAATGTATCGGTATTTTTATCCCCATCATGTACAGGGTGACAGTTTATTGAAATTCATGATTATTCATTACGTATGGGGGAAACACTGACTGAACTCCAGGAGGCGATCCGCGCCTTCGACGAGGAAACGGCCGAGGAAAAGACACGCCAAGCACTCGAGGAGGGCGTCGATCCACAGGAAGCGATCGAGGCGGCGACCGAAGTCATGCGGGACATCGGAAACAAATTCGAGCACGGGGAGTTGTTCCTGTTCGATCTCACCAGCGCCGGCGAAGCGATGAACGCTGCACGAAAGATTCTCGAAGAAGAAATCGTCTCGGCGGGTGGCCAGCGGGAGAGCGAAGGCAAAGTCGTTCTCGGAACGGTCGAGGGGGACATCCACGACATCGGGAAGAAGATCCTCTCGTCACTTTTGGCGGCCAACGGCTACGAGGTCATCGACCTGGGCGTCGAGGTTCCCCCGGAGGAATTCGTCGACGAGATCGAAGCCCGCGACGCGGACGCGGTCGGCGCCTCGGCGATGCTGACGACGACCAAAGAAAAGCAGAAGGAGCTGGTCGACGTGCTGGAGGAGGCAGGGTTGCGGGACGAAGTCCTCGTAATGGTCGGTGGGGCACCAGTCACCGAAGAGTGGTGTACCGAAATCGGGGCGGATCTGTACGGCGCCAACGCCTTCGAATCGGTCGAAAAGCTCAATGACTCGAATAAAGCGGCTATCGCGGGGTGATACAAATGCGCACAGGAATCCAAGGCGGCCAACTCGAACTGCTGACCGATGAACAAGTCCAGTCGATTCACAACGCGGCCCTCGAGATCCTCAGCCAGACCGGCCTGAAGATCGAAAACGAGGAGGCGATGAACCTCCTCGAGAACGCGGGCGCTGACGTGGACCGAGACCGGGATATCGCCACAATCCCGCCCTATCTCGTCAACGAATCCATCGAGAAAGCACCCCGGTCGATCCGGCTCTCCGCCAGGGATCCCGACCAGGACGTGCTGATGGAGCCCGAACGGTCCTTCCTCTCCTCCTGTAACGGCCCGCCGTACGTCTACGATTACGAGGAGGAAACGGACCGACCACCCACGAGAGAGGACGTGCGCCGCTCGATCAAACTACAAAACGAGTTGCCCAACATCGACATGAGTTGGGCGATGTTCACGCTGCAGGACGACCCGATGTTGGGCTTCGTGAGCCTTTACGAACTGTTGGCACACAACACGAAGCACAACTGCGTGCTCGCTCATTACGGCGGCGAGATGACGAAAAAGCTGGTCGAGATGGTCGAACTCGTCGCCGAGGCCGAAGACGTCACCAACAAGAACCTGGTGACGATGTACAACGAGCCAGTGTCGCCGCTTTACCTCAGACGGGAAACCACCGAATCGCTGCTCGAATGGACCAGGGCCGGACTGCCGCTGATTTCGAGCCCGATGCCTGATATGGGGGCCACCGGACCGATGACGATCGCCGGCACCGCCGCGCTGGGCCTGGCCGAGTCACTCGGGGGCATCGTCATCGGGGAGCTGAACAATCCCGGCACGCCGATGTTGATGGGGGCCCTGCCGGTGCCGATGGACATGCGACTGGGGAGTCACTGCTACTATCTCCCCGAGCGGGTGTTCTACCAGTCCTTCACTGGCCAGTGGGCCCGGATGTACGATCTGCCCGTCTTCGGGACCGGCGGCATCGCGGACTCCTTTGGCTCTGACTTCCAGCTCGGGTCCGAAACCACGATCTCACTGTGGGCCTCGATTCTCGCCGGTCAGAACCTGATCCACGACCTCGGGGTCATCGGCAGCGGGTTCAGAAACAGTCTCGAAGTCCTGACGGCCCTCGACGAAATCGGGGGCATGGTCAAACGGGTGACCGAAGGCTTCGATGTCAATGCCGATACCCTCGCGCTCGACGTGATCGACGAGGTCGGCCACGGGGGCACGTACCTCTCCGAGCCCCACACCCGGAAATACGGCGAGTCCGAGCTGTTCATGGCCGATCTGCTGAAGAAACGGGAACAGGAACAGTGGCATCCGGACGTGGCGATGGACGCGGCCCACGAGCGCACCGAGCGGCTCATCGACGAGGCAGAGCCAAAGCCACTGCCCCCGGACGTCGACGAACAGTTACAAGAGATCATCGAGGACGCCCGGCATCGGGGCAAGGAACTGGCCACGCTCTGAGTCCCGAGCGCCGTTTCGGGCGCGGTGATCGGGTCGGACCTCCGCTGAAAGAGAAAACATGGGGACACAGCGTTCAGTCAGCTTCGAACCGTGGGCCGTCGAGGTATCGACGAGTTCCGACGCGACGATCCTCGAACTCGCCGAGCAGGAGGACATCGGAATCGAAGCCCTCTGTGGGGGCGAAGGCGTCTGTGGCACGTGTACGGTAAAGGTCGAAGACGGGGAGCAGAACCTGAGTGCCGTCACGGACGCCGAACGGGCTGTTTTGAGCGAGGATGAGATCAATGTGGGAAAGCGACTCGGGTGTGAAGCCAGGATCCAGGGTGGACACGTGTCGGTGTTCGTGCCCCCCAAATCGCGGATCGAACAGGCGGTCATCATGACTGACGGTCGGTCCTTTGACATCGAACGGCAACCCGCGGCCCGGGCCTATCCACTCGAACTCGAGGCGCCGACGTTAGCAGACACGGTCGCAGACCGTGAGCGAGTCGTGATGGCCCTCGCCGACGAATACGACGTCACCATCTCCACGGTCGATCGGCGTGGGCTCCAGTCGCTGCCAAACAAGCTCCGAGCAGGCAACGACCGTGAAACCCTGCGAGTCACCCCTGTCGTGTACCGGGACGACCACCTGCTGACAGTTCGGCCGGGCCATGACACCTCGACGTACGGGATCGCTGTTGACGTCGGCACCACCACCCTCGCCTGTTATCTCCTGGACCTCGAGACGGGGGACCGCTGTGGGACAGCCTCACGATTGAACCCGCAGATGCGACATGGCGGTGACATCATCAGTCGAGTCGAGTTTGCCCAGCGGGGCAGTACGGAGCAGGCAACGCTCCATCAGGAAGTCGCCGGAGCGGTCGAGGCGATGATCGAAGAGGTCACGGCCGCAGCCGGGATCTCGCCGGAACAGATCGTGGACGCCGTCTTCGTCGGCAATACGGCGATGCACCATTGCTTTCTCGAAATCGAAACCACACCGGTTGCCGTTGCGCCCTACGTGCCGGCCATCCATGCCGGAGTCGAGTACCCGGCGCGGGACCTCGATATTCCGATCAACGAGTCCGCTCGGTGTTACTGGTTGCCGGTCATTGGCGGCTGGGTCGGTCCGGATTTCGTGGCGGATCTGCTTGCCGCCGGAGTCTTCGAGCGGGCAGGAACGACAGTGTACATCGACATCGGCACGAACGGCGAGATCGGGGTCTCCACCGACGATCGACTGCTCGCCGCCTCGGCCCCGGCGGGTCCAGCCCTCGAAGGAGCGGAAATAACCGACGGCGTCCAGGCGAAACCGGGCGCGATCGAGCGCGTTTCCTTCGACCCCGAGACGTGGGCCCCCGAAATCGAGGTCATCGATGGCGCCGAGCCGGTCGGCATCTGCGGATCGGGCCTGCTCGATGCCGTCGCCAGCCTGTTCGAGGTCGGTGCGATCAATCGGCGGGGTCGACTCCCCGAACCCGACGGTCGCTCTTCACACATTCGAGAATCCGCCGACGGGGACCGGCGTTTCCGCATCGTCGAGGCCGCTGAATCGGGTACCGGCGAGGACATCGTGGTGTCCCAGGAGGACATTCGGGAGATCCAGCACGCGAAAGCGGCGATTCAAACGGGAACGACCCTCTTGTTGGACGAAGCCGGTGTCGAATCCGTCGATCAACTCGTCATGGCCGGGGGATTCGGGAACTCGATCGATCCCCACTCCGCCAGCCTCCTTGGGCTCTTTCCGGAAACGCAGGTCGAGACGGTCGATTTCATCGGCAACGCAGCGGGCTATGGGGCAATGTATGCCTTGCTCGACGAAGGGGCCCGCGAAACGGCCGCCAGCATCGTCGAGGAGGTCGAGTACGTCGAATTGGCGACACTCGATCGCTTCAACGACGAGTTCATGGAAGCCATGTTTCTGCCACATCGGGATATCGATCGGTATCCGAGCGTGAAACGGCGAGTGGAAGAACCGCGGGATACCATCGAGAAACCGTGAATGCGGACCGGTCGGTGACCCGACGCTGGGATCCTCACAGCGTCAGCACGATCCAGAGGGCCAAAATCGCCCCAGCGCCGAGAAAGGTGCTCAGGACGGCATTGAACTTGGTCCGGTGGACTTCCCGGGAGCACTGGATCGATCCGTGCCCGGTCGAGTCGGCATGCGACCCACTATGAGAGCACTGTGGCAGCATATCGATCGCCACGTGGGCGAAGACACCCGTCGAGATACCATAGAAAACGGCTTTCACCACGGGTGAAAGAGGTGGAGTCAGGATCGAAAGGGGGATCGCCGCGATCGCGACGGCACTCGCCGGGATGATCATGACGAGGGTCGGGAGGCCGGATCGCTTGACGGACTCCGAGCCCGTGAAACCGGCAGGGAACTTGTGGGCGAGGATACCAAAGCCGAAAAGGGCCGTCAGATCCGGCAGCGAGCCGTAAATCACCCCCATAATGGAACCCGCCGCGAGGGCGTGGATCGTGAGTTCACCGGCGGCCGCGTTCAACGGCAACTCGCGGTGTGTGACGAGGTGGCCGAGTTCGTGGGCCGCATAGCCGATCAGGTAGCCAAAAGCGATGGCGAACCCGCCGTAGGTCGGATGGGGGGCGATCGCCTTCGGCGCGATCAACGCGCCGGCACTGCCGAGCATCGCCCCGCTTGCAAGCCCGTAGGCCCACACCTGTCGCAGGTCAGTGTCGAAGTTCATGTAGTGGCTAAGCGCCACCCCGGCCCCCATGGCGAGGAACCCGAAGATGACGACGCCCGTCAACTTCTCCCGGCCGGTCGAGAACCCGAGTGCAACGACGCCGAGAAAGGCAACCAGCGTCAGTCCACTTGCGAGAAGGGGGACGGTTACGTCCCGGGTTGATCCCGTGAGGTTCGCCGTTACCATGATGACTCGGGCGATGTGGTTCGTTCACTCGACGTAACGATGCGCTCCCGGTGGGCCGGTTCGGATCGTTTGTGCCCAGCCCATAACTGTGTCACCGTGATGGGGTCCCGTCCTCCCATGTGTTATTAACAAATTCGTAAGTGAATATATTAAATCTTGTTATTATCAAACCGAGGAATATTATTCCGGCGACGACCGAATCGCATCGACGTGGAATCGACCGCCAGCCCGGTCGACCGCCGCTTTGACACCGTACACGGCTTCGATCGCATCGGCTGTTAGCACCGCTTCAGGGGGCCCGGAATCGAACACCGTTTCGTCCCGGAGCAAGGCGATCTCGTCCGCAAATCGGGCCGCAAGCTCGATATCGTGCATCGCGATGAGGGACGCGGCCTGGCGATCCCTGACCTGCTCCTGGAGGATCTCGAGGACGTCGAGCCGGTGGGCCAGATCGAGACTCGCGGTCGGTTCGTCGAGTAACAACGCCGCCGGTTCCTGGACGAGTACTCGCGCGACGGTGACCTTCTGGCGTTGCCCCTGGCTGAGTTCGTCCAGCCGCCGGGTGCCGAGGTCGCTCAACCCGAGCTTCGCGAGCACTGCCCCGACCCGCTCCCGGTCCTCGTCGGTCGGTCGCCAGCTCGTGTGTGGCGTCCGCCCGAGGAGCACTGCCTGGAACACCGACGACGCGAAGGTCGGCGATTCGGCCTGTGGCACATACGCAACCTTTCCCGCCCGCTCCCGACGCGAGAGCTCGTCGATATCGGTCCCATCGAGGGTCACCCTACCACGATCCGGTTCGAGGATACCCGAAACCGCCTTGAGGAGCGTGGATTTGCCCACGCCGTTTGGGCCAAGCAGGGCGACCATCGTGCCCGGTTCGACCGAGAGGGAAATCCCGTCCAATACCTGTTCGCCACCGTACCCAGCCGCCAGATCTTCGATACGGAGTGTCACCAGTGTTCCCTCCCGGCGATAACCAGATAGACGAAAAGCGGGGCCCCAAGGAAGGACGTCAATACGCCGACTGGGAGCGAGAGCGGGTCAAAGGCGGCCCGAGCAGCCGTGTCGGCGCCGACCAGCAAAATCGCCCCCACGAGCCCGCTTGCCGGAAGGAGGATCCGCTCGTCGGTCCCGACCACCTTCCGGGCGATGTGCGGGGCGACGAGCCCGATAAACCCGATAATCCCGACAAAGGAGACGACGATCGCGGTCGCAAAGGAGGCCACGAGCATTCCGATAATCCGCAGTCGGGACACGTCGATGCCCAGACTCGCGGCCGTTTCGTCGCCCGCGTCGAGGACCGTGTACCGCCAGGCGTGGAACGTGAAATAGCCGGCGCTGCCAACCACGCCGATGCCCATGATCGCGACCGTCGGCCAGGTGAGCCGGCCCAGATCGCCGAACGTCCAGTAGACGATCGCGGCGACCTCCGTGTCACTGGCGAGATACTGGATGACGGTGATGCCGGCGTTGAACACCGCGCCAAGCGCCACCCCGGTGAGAATCAACGTTTCCGGCGAGGCGTTTTTCAGGCGGATCAAAAGCAGAATGACACTCGTCGAAGACAGCGCGAGGACGAAGGCGCTTGCCGTCGTCAGGTAGGGCCCGAACAACGACCCACCCGCGGTTTCAATACCCCGGACAGCGATCGAGAGAGCGGCTCCGAACGCCGCCGCCTGAGAGATCCCGAGTGTATAGGGCGCCCCCAGTGGGTTCCGTAACACCGACTGCATCGCCGTCCCGACGTAGGCGAGCCCGGCCCCAGCGATCACACCCCCGAGGATCCGCGGTAGCCTGATCTGCCAGACGATTCGCTTGACGAAACTGTCCCCGGATCCGGCCACGGCACCCAGCACCTCCTGCACCGAGAGGGAAACGGCGCCAGTCAGCAGTGCGTGTGTCGAGATCGCGAGCAGGAGGAAGCCACCGGCAAGAAGCACCAGCAGGCGCCTGGAGCGCTGGTGGGCATATCGTTGAACGACTTCGGTGGCTTGGCTCATGGGGATCAGTTAGGCCTGCCCGGCAGTCAGGGCAACCGAATCGTACACCTCGTAGTACTCGCGCAGCTTTTCGAGGGGCGAGGATCCGAGGAGCAACTCGTAGATCTCAGTTGCGATCGATTCGATCGACTCGTCCTGGAAGTGATCCGGATACACCTGCTGGCCGACAAATTGGGCGTTCACGAGCAACGATCCGACGTTCTCGTAATAGTGTGAGACCGGCAGCATCGAATACGTCTCTCCCGCCTCGACTGCTGTCAACGAGCGGAGTTCCGGTTTTCGCCGCAGATCCTCCCGAACCAGCCCGAGGTTCTGGGCCGTGCAGAAAATCATCTCGGGATCCCACTCCAACAGTTTCTCGGGGCTCACGTCGACGGAAACCCCGTCGGTCGACACCTCGGCGGCCACGTGCTCGACCCCCGCCAGCTGAAACGGTGGGTACGGCACTTGGGTCGTCGTCAGTCCCTGTGACCCTTTGAAACTGATGCCACCGGCATAGGCCGTCCCTGTCGGTTCTGACGGGGCCTGCTCCCTGATGGCGGCGACACGATCTGAGACGGCATCGATGAGGGCCTCAGCCCGGTCGGCCTGGCCGAGGACCGTTCCGGCGATTCGCCAATCCTCGTAGAGGGCCGAACGCCCCGCCTGATCCAGCGGGAGTGGCATTGAGAGGACCACCGTCGGCACACCCGTTTGTGACTCGATCCTGTCGGCGGCGCCGAAGCCGCCGATCGCCGACAGGAAGATACCATCCGGCTCGACCGCCAACAGCGATTCTGCGTCTCCGGCCGCATCCGGGCCTGAATTGCCAATGATCGGCAGCTCTCGGAGTTCCGGATTCGCCGCATTGTACGGTAAGGTCCGGAAGTCCTCGTGTTCCCCTCGTTCGACCCCGACCACCCGATCAACCGCTTCCAGATACGCCACCGTCCGAAGCGCCCCGGGACCGATCGCGACCACCCGTTCGACCTGTTCGGGAACCGTCACGGTTCGCCCGGCACCGTCGGTAACTGTAACCCCCGTATCCTCCGAGAGCGATTGACCACCAGGAATAGCTCCGAGACAGCCGCTGAGGCCCGCGAGTGTCGCCCCACCGATGCTGCCCAAGAGGTCACGTCGTTTCATTGGTGCCAGGCCACACGGGAGAGCCGACGGTCGGTTCCCTACCCGTCTTGTTCGTCTTGAACCTCACGCGTTGCGGGGATAATACTTTTCCCGATTATCGTAATACTGGAACGAAGGCCGGTCCTGTCGAATTACTGCTCCGGCGAGGAATGAGCGTGACTCGGCAGGGAATCTGGAGGATGCGCGGAATGGGCTCCACGGTTATTCCGCAGGAACGAGTCGAGATCCTCGATCCCCTCGCCCGCTCTCGCATTCGTCTCGAACACCGGCAGGTCAGGAGCCGCCCTGGCGATGTCCTCGTGGAGCCGTTCGAGGTCGGTGCCGACCGCCTCGGCGAGATCAACTTTGTTGACGACGACTGCGTCGACAGCCTGGACCAGCAATGGATGTTTTCGGACGACGTCATCCCCCTCCGTCGTACTCACTACCAAGATACGACAGTCCGCGCCAAGCGGGAAATCCGCTGGACAGACCATATTGCCGACGTTCTCCACGAACAAGGTGTCAAGCGCCTCGAGATCGAATTCGGGAATGGCCGAGCCGACCCCCTCTGGATCAAGGTGACACTCTTTGCCCGTGTTGATGTTCGTGACGGGGATCCCACACTCCCGTAACCGTGTCGCGTCGTCCTCGCCGGCGACGTCGCCCACGATCGCACCGATTTCCTCGTCCGCGGGGGCAGCGTCGACCAACTGCTCGATCAATGCGGTCTTCCCGCCCCCCGTGCTTCCCACAAACTCGACGGTAAAGACGCCGTGTTCGTGGGCGAGTGTCTCGTGTAACTCGGCAGCCCGTTCCCGAATCGCCACGAGCACGTCAGCCTCGGCGTCCCCGCTCCCGTGCTCGCCGAACTCGTCGTGACCGATCCGGTGGGCGCGAGCAGGACCGATCAGGCGCTCTAGGAGGGCGTCGAGCCAGGGCACTGTCGGCGTCGATACGTCGATACGGTCCACGTCACTCGGCACTGTCTGATACATAGTTATGGTTCAGGTCGTTCGGCCGCGGCATCCGCTCCATCGACATCGTCGGGGATTTCGATACTCGTCAGGCGACACTCCTTGCCACACACGAGATCGGCGCGGGTTCCACAGTCCGGACAGCGAACGTCCGGTGCAAAGCCAGCCGCCAGGTCGAGTTCCGCTGGAGTCCCGCGCCAACCACATTCACACGCCGCAACCGGTTCGACGGCCTCCGTCTCGATCGTCGCGCCCGCAGCGAGCGACGAGTCGACGATCGATTCCAAGCAGAAAACGAGCTGGTCGGGATTGACGTGGGTCGCCCGCCCGATTTCGACGGTCAGGGCGTCGATCCGATCCGCGTCGTGTTCACTGGCCGCTTCGAGGGCTCGGTCGAGAATGCCGTTGGCGATACTGATCTCGTGCATCAGCAGATCCGTGGGAGGGCTTCACCCTCCGGTTCGGTGAGATAGCGTCGGCCAAAGCCCGTGTCCACGACGACCCGCCCGGTGTGGTCCGCGGTGACCGCCCCGACGATCGCAGCGTCGTCGGCACCGGCGTCTCGGATCGCTTGCAGGACCGGTTCGGCGTCTGCCTGTTCGACTGTCAAGACCACTTTCCCCTCGTTTGCGACGGCCAGCGGATCGATACCCAACACTTCCCCCGCCGAGGCTGTCGGCGCGGCGATCGGGATCGACGCCTCGTCGAGTTCGATGCCGACCTCGCCTTTCTCGGCCATCTCGTTGAGCGCGTTCGCGAGGCCACCCCTCGTCGGGTCCTTCATGGCCGTGACGGTGCCAGCCGCCATCGCGGCGGTGACGATCCCGTTGACGGGGGCGACGTCACTCGCCAGATCGCCGGTGAAGTCAAAGCCCTCTCTGGCCGAGAGGAGGGCGATACCGTGATCGCCCATCGTGCCGCTCACGATCACCGCGTCACCGGGTTCCAGCCCGGCATCGGGGACCGCCTGGTCTCGCTCGATAAATGCCACTCCTGCAGTATTTATAACGATGCCATCTACCTCGCCGTTGCCCATGACCTTCGTATCACCCGTCGATATGGAGGTCCCGGCTTCGGCGGCTGTCTCGGCCATCGACGTGAGGACCTGCTCGATGTCCGCCTGAGAAGTTCCCTCCTCGAGAATCAGCGAACAACTCAGCGCCGTCGGCTCGGTCGCGCCCATGACCGCCAGATCGTTCACCGTCCCGGCTACCGCGAGCCGACCGATGTCACCACCCGGGAAGAACCGGGGTTTGACGACGTGACTGTCAGTGGTGAAGACGATCGCCCCGTCGCCCACCGGATGGACCGCCCCGTCATCGAGTTGCGGGAGGCCGACCGGGCTGGACGTGTCCGACGACAGGTCGGCTCCATCGCCGTTCTCGGCAGACTGAGCTCCGTCGCCGTTCTCCGCAAACCGCGGGACGACCAGTTCGTCCAGCAGCGAGCGCATCGCGCCGCCGCCGGCGCCGTGCGCTAAACTGATGAACGCCTCGTCAGCCGGCTCCGTCTCGGTCGGTGTGTCATCGCTCATGATTAGATGTCGGGGTGGCCGCCGTACTCGTCCCAGATTTTACACGTTCCCTCGCTGCTCACCATGCAGGCCCCCACCGGGTTACTCGGGGTACACTCCTCCCCGAAGAGGTCACACTCGTCCGGGTCCGCTTTCCCGGCCATGATATCCCCACAGATACACTCCTCTGTCAGGGGGTCCTGCCCGCCCGTTTCCGGCTCGATATCGAAGCGCTGCCGGGTATCGTAGGCAGCATACTCGTCCCGAAGCACCAGATTTGCCTCCGGGATTTCGGCGATCCCCCGCCACTCCCCGGATGTTTTCTCGAAGACCGACCACATCGTCTCCAACGCGTCTCGGTTGCCCTCCTTCGAGACACATCGCGGATAGGCGTTCTCCAAACCCGCGCGATCCTCCGCGACGAACTCGAGAAGCCGTTCGACCCCGAGCATGACGTCGATCGGTTCAAAGCCGCCAACGACGATCGGTAACTCGAAATCTTCGACGAACGGCTCGAAGAGGCCATAGCCCGTGATCGTCGCGGCATGCCCGGCCGCCAGAAAGCCGTCGATATCCACGTCTGGCATCTCGGCGACCACTTCCATGGCCGGGGGCACGTACTTGTGCGCCGAGAGAACCGAGAAGTTCTCGGGCGGGTCATCCGCCAGGATCGCCGCCGTCGGTGCGGCCGTCGTCTCGAACCCGGTCGCGAAGAAGACGACCTCACGGTCGGGGTTCTCCTCGGCGAGTTCGACGGCCTCGGCCGCCGAATAGACGACCTCGACGTCCGCCCCGTCAGCCCTGGCATCCGCGAGACTCTTCTGTGTTCCTGGCACGCGGAACATGTCGCCGTAGGTGGCGACGATCGCGCCTTCGCCTGCGACGGCCACGGCTTCGTCGACTTCCGGCATGTTCGTCACACAGACCGGACAACCCGGGCCCATCCGGACCGACAGGCCGTCGGGGAGCATGCTCCGAAGGCCGAACTTGGCAATAGCCTGCTCGTGGGAGCCACAGACGTGCATGAGCGTGACCGGCTCACCGATCTCGGCCATCAGGGTCTCGAGCCGATCGGCCAACTGTTCGGCCTGGTCCGGATTCCGGAACTGTAGGGGCTGCTCGCTACTCATCGACGTCCCGGCGGGGATCAGGATTCGAATCCGTGCGCTCGGTGCGAGCGTCACCCGGATCCTGTGGGGTTCGATTCGTCGACGCGACTGGAGTGTCATCGTCATCGACGGCTGCCGGCCGGTCACCGAACTGGAGGGTGGCGTCGGTCGCCCCGATCTCCTCGAGGGCGTCTTCCTCGTCACCGTCCAAAAGCGACTCGTACAGCTCCATCGTCTCCTCGACCTCGTCGTCCGGGATCTTCCGGATCGCAAAGCCCGCGTGGTTGAGCACGTAATCGCCGACTTCGACGTCCGCGCCGACGATGTCGAGGCGGACCGCCTTCTCGACGTTCCAGAACTCGGCCTGGGCGGTTTGGCCGTCGATTTCAAGGATCTCGCCGGGAATGCCCAGACACATCAGGACTCACCTCCATCCTCGGCCGTCGCCGACCCCGCGCCCTCGAGTTTTCCGTCGACCTCGACACGCATGTGCCACGGGTCATTGCCGAGGAGCCGGTCCGGCCGGATCGCGCCTTTGACGTGATGGCCCTGCTCCTCGTGGTCGGCGATCGATTCCGCGTCGATGCGGGTCTCACAGTCAGTACAGTACCAGCTCGTTGTCATTGTAATTCCTCCATCGGCTCGGGAAGTTCCTCGGTGACGATATCTACCAACGTCGGGACGGCTCGTTCGATCGGCGCGGTCAGTTCCATCGACATCTCGATCCGCTTCGGTTCGACCCCGAGGATCAATACCTCGTCCGGAATGTCGTAGGCGTCCCGACCGGCCTGCAACGCCTCGGCAAAGGAGAAATCATGCATCGTCATCTCGGGGACGTCGTCGGTGAAGGCGCCGTCGACATATCGATAGGTGTGGATAGTCCCCGGCTCCGCGCCGGTCGCGATCGCGTCCACGACGATCGCCCGCTCGCAGCCGCTCATCGCTTCCAGCGCGAAAAACGCCGTCGTCCCGCCGTTCGCGATGGTGACGTCCGCTCGCTCCCCGACGGCCGAATTTTCGAGCCGTTCGATGACGCTGGCACCGACTCCATCGTCGCCCATGATCGGGTTCCCCACGGCGACGACAGCCAGCTCGGTGCCGTCTTCGTCTTCCTGGGCGATCGGGGTGCGAGCGGAGTCGGCGTTTCCGTCGGTTGCGTGTGCCATTAGTGTGTGTCCCCGTCCGTCGAGTTATCGTCGGTCGGATCGGAATCAGTCTCGGATACGCCCGTGTCAGTCCCCTCGGACAGTCGTTCCTGCACGTCAGGCTGGGTCCCGAACAATCGGGCAAGCGGTGACAGCGGTCCGGAGAGTGCGTCCTTTGTCCGCGCCGCTCCCCGGTTTTCAGGCCGGTTCTCGTCGTTGATGAGCCACCCGTAGAGATTGCCGTTGACCATCAGGTTGAGGATGTCCCAATTGCTCGGCATCAGCGCGAAATACGCGTGGAGGGACACCAGCCCGAGGATCCACGCTGTCGAGACGAGGTGAATCCGAAGCAGTGCCTCGAAGCCGAACCAGGTCTGCAGGAATCCAAGCCCATCGATCCACCACGACGAGCCAGCCCACAGGCTCGACCAGAGGGCAAATCCTGTGAGCGTGAGGAGTCCAACAAAGAACCAGGTTACGTACCAGAAGGCCGTCTGCATCGGGTGATGGCCGACCCAGTGACCGGTATCCTCTTCGATGCAGCGACGTGACTTCTTGTATCCCGGGATGTAACTCGCCAGCCCGAGGAAGGCAAGCCCGATGATGATGTTCTCCTCCACCTGCTCGCGGGTGATGATGAACCGCTTTTTGTCGACGACGAAGGCGTAGAACGGATAGATGACGAAGGCCACGATGGCGAGGAACAACCCGGTCCAGACGTGGATCAGGAATGCCGGATTGTAGCCGCCCCAGATCCCGATGTCAAGCGGGCCATAGACCCCCAACCACTTCGAGAGGCCGGTGAGAGTCGTCGTGAGCATGAAGAACAACAAAAGCCAGTGAGAGATGATCGTTCCGTACCCGTGGATGTCGATGACTTGCTTGTCCTCCTTCCGAAGGTATTGGTATCGCTCGTATCGTCTCGCAACTTTCAGCCAGAGTCCCGTCAAGAGTCCCTGGCCGGCGTCGTGACTCCCGACTGTCCTTTCGGCAGTGCCGCCATCCGTTCGTTTATCGGTCATTAACACCTCCTGCCCCCGATGTCGGGGGCGGCCGGTTCGATTTCGGTTTCGTACTCCTCGTTCGGGCTCTGAACGTGGACCGAGCAGGCCAGACACGGATCCATCGAGCGGATCGTCCGGAGGACGTTGATCGGGTTGTCCATGTCCTGGACGACGTCCCCCTCGACGCCCGCTTCGAGCGGGCTCGGTTGCCCATCTGCATCCCGCGGTCCGAGGTTCCAGATGGTCGGCGTGATGATCTGGTACCGCTCGATCTCCCCGTCTTTGACGTCCATGTAGTGGGAGAGTGTCCCGCGGGACGGCTCGAAGAGCCCAACCCCACTCCCGGTGAAGTCATCGGTCCAGTCATCGGCCATGAACGGTTTGCTCGGGTCGATGGCGTCGAGCCAATCCATAACCTTGTCCCGAACCAACAGGGCCTCCTGTGCCCGGGCAATCAGTCGGTTCAGCGTGTTGCTCTTGGCCGCACCGCCGCCAAGGGTCGCCCGCAAGTCGAAGGGGTCGAGGTCGGAGATGACCATCCGGGCGATCGGTCCGACCTCCATCGAGTCGCCCTCGAAGCGGGGTGCCTTCCCCCACGAATAGGCCTGCTCTTTGTCAGGCGCCGGTTCGGGCGGTTTTGCTTCGGTGGGTTTGCCACCGGAGTCATCAGTGTACCACGAATACTCCGTGTCCTCGGTGATGCCGGCGATGATCTCCTCTTTGCTCATCTGCTCGACCGAG
The DNA here is from genome assembly GCA_964626045.1 of uncultured Halobacteriales archaeon. Taxonomy (GTDB): domain Archaea; phylum Halobacteriota; class Halobacteria; order Halobacteriales; family Halobacteriaceae; genus Halodesulfurarchaeum. Next base: position 35,708 of record CAZVCA010000007.1, read on the forward strand.
CCGTTCCGATAGACGCCACGTTTGAGATACAGGTCTTCGGTGTCCGGCTGTTCGAACATCCCGTTGCTGTAGTAGCGATCCGGCCCTTGCCCGATATCCGCGGCGCCCTCCCCAGCAGCCCCGGCGAGGATCGAGACGATGTCGTGGAGCCCTTCCCCGAGCGAGGGATCGAAGTCCCCGTTCTGTACGTTCTCGAGGACCTGGGGCACGTTTTCGGTCGCGCCGAGCCAGTTGCTCACCTCGGCGACCCGGGATCTGACAGACTCGATGGTCGATGCGTCCGCGTTCGTGGCGAGGCCACCCGGGACGTAGGAGACGGGGTGGGGCGCCCGGCCGCCGAATTCGGCCAGCGCCTTCATGATTTTCCGCTGGTTCTCCATCGCGCCCATGTACCCGTCGCCCTCGAGGGGATCGAGTCGATCGAAGCCGGTCCCCGCGACCGCGTCGCTGTAATCCGGTCCGACCAGGGCGAACAGATGCACGGCGTGATTCCAGAGGTAGAAGATGCCTTCCACGGCATCTCTGAGCAACACGGCGTTTGCCGGCGGGCCACCGAAGTCGATGTCGTCGGCGTTCATCGCCGCGGCTTCCGCGGCCTTGGACGAACACAGGCGGTGACAGAGGAAACAGACCCCACAGACCATTCCGGTGATCTGCGGCGCGTCCGAAGGGGGCCGACCGAGCGTGACGATCTCCGCCCCCCGGAACATCTCCATTTTGCTCTCTGCTTTCGTGACGGTTCCGTTCTCGTCGACCTCCAGGTGGATCCCGTGATGGCCTTCGATTCGTGTCGTCGGGTCGATGTCGATTTCTGGCATGGTTGTCTGTGATCGTTATGTTCAGTCCGAACCCTTCGATTCGGCTTCTTCGCCACTCGATTCGGCCGATTTGAATTTCCCATACCCCATCGCCCGACGACCGAGATGGGCACCGATACCGATGGCCCCGGCAGCGACGCCAGCGGCACCGGCCTGCGTCGCGCTCACGCCACCCAGGACGCCGGTTCCCTCCATTTCTTCCTGGAACGGGGAGAAGCGGTCCCAGAATCCTGGTTCCATACAGCCGATACACGGTGCGCCGACGTTCAGACAGACGGATGTCCCGTCGTTCCAGAGACGGGACTGGTCGTCACAGTGTGTATACGGCCCTTTACAGCCGTTTTTGAGCTGACAGCCTTCGGCCGCTCCAGGCGTCTCCGCGAACTCGCCGCGGTCGAAGTAGCCCCGATGCATGCAGTTGTCATGAACCAGCGGTTCGTAGAACGGCAAGGGGCGCTGGTACTCGTCCAGTTCCGGAACGTGGCCGTTCAACACCGTCGCAAGGGTCAACAAGACGTAGTCCGGATTGGGCGGACAGCCAGCCAGGTTCACGACTGGCAAGCCGGCTCCGCCAGTGAAGTCGGCGCCGAGGACCCCACCTTTCTCCCGCTTTTCGAACTGCAGCCCTTTGGCCCCGGTCACGTTCTTGCCGAGGTCATAGAGGCGCTTTTTGTTCTCCGCGGCCGGCCACCCCCCGAAGGAGGCACAGTTACCGACGCTGACGACGATGCCAGCGTTCGGGGCGAGTTCGTTCACCCAGTCCTCGGCCGATTTGCCCCCGACCATCGACGCTTCGGGAATGTCCGTCGGAATCGACCCTTCGACGATCAGCACGTCGGGCTCCTTGCTCATCGATTCGATGGCCTGCTCCCCAGCTGGGGCCATGATCGTGGGATGGAAGGTGACTTCCAATCGGAACTTGTTCAGCGCTTCTTCGAGGGTCGGATACTGGGCCTGGAGGGTCGAAATCGTACAGCCGGTACAGGATTGACCCTGGAACCAGACGACCTCCGTAGACCCATCCGCCGCCTGTTCGAAGGCGCGGGCGATCTCCGTACTGTGTTGGGTTATGACTCCCCCAGCCGCCGTCGTGCCAACGAGCTTGAGGAAGTTGCGACGGGATGTCATAGGTTTACGTCACATAATAACTAACCACGTGAATTTCTTTAAATGAGGTTCGTGGTTCTCAGCCGTTGCAAATGGGCACACAGCCCGCTTCAGCGGTTGCGAGCGTCCATTCGGTCTCAACCGGTTAGAGATGCTATATGATCCGCCAGTCCGTTTTCAACCGAGCGGCCCGATACAGTAGTTTGTACGTAGTGTACAACACTCGCGGCAAATACCGCCGCTTTGAGGATGCCCTAAACGGAAATTCGGCCGAAACAGCGGTTCAAGCCCGCCATAGCACGGGATCGATGGAACGCTTCCACATAATCGAGTCGAGATCCTACAGTATGTACAATATCAATAACAACCTTTAGTTGCCTGACGCCCGAAGTCCGGATGTAAATGGCCGAAACAGACAACGGTTCACTGGAACGACTGATCGACGTCGCGGAGGGTGAAGACACCCTCACAATCTCCGAGTTCGAGGAGATCGTCGCGGACCTCGAAACCCAGCGGAAGTACACCGTCGAATCCTACAACATGTTTTGCACGTCGGAAAACGTGGTCGTCGTCTGTGACACGGACACGGAGGAGTTCGTGCAGATCGAGATCCCGATGGAAGAAGCAGACACCAACGAAGTCATCGTCACCCGCGACACCTAACACCGGTACGTGTCCACGATCGACGCGAAGTTCTCGAAGACCTGGGCCGCCTTTTTCGCTTTTTCGTAGGCCTCGGGCGTGATTCCTTCGAGCACGGATTCGATACGTTCCTCGGGGAGGTCCTTCCGCTCGGTGACGTGCTCGGCGGTCTCCATATCGTATTCTGGGTGGAACTGGACCCCATAGGTATTCCCGAGGGCAAACGCCTGGATGCACACGTCGTTTTCGGCGAGCACGGTGGCCTCTGACGGGAGTTCGTACACCCGGTCCGAGTGGGTCTCGAAGGCCACGAATTCCGAGGGCAGGTCAGCCAGGAGTGGATGGTCCCTGACCGTTTCGATCGGCCGATAGCCCAGCTCGTAGCGGTCCATCGCGACGATGCGACCGCCCAGAGCCTGGGCGAGAAATTGATGGCCCCAGCAGATACCGAGCATCGGAATGCCCGCCGCGTGGACCGTTTGGGCCCACTCCGTCAGTTCGTGAATCCACGGTCGATCCTCGTAGACCGAGCACTGAGAACCGCTGATGATGACCCCATCGAAGGTCCACTCCGGGGCGGTCGGCGGGGGCGGGTGATCCTCTTCGCTCACCTTGAACGTCCTCGTCTCACCCACGGCCATCCGTTCGAGGTTCTTCTGGGCGGGTGTCTCGCCGATGGACGCGTCGATGATCGCAATCTCGGGCACGCCTCCTCGTATGCGTTCGACGCCTATAATATTGTGCTCCGTTCACACAGACGGCTTGCAAACACACCCCACCCACCCCCATCCACGACTGGTTACCCATTCGCCCGTGTGCCCGGACGGGGAACGAGTGCCGGAACCGATTCGGCGTATCGTTCGTATGTCGTACCAAACGTCGCGGACAAGGTGGCTTCCTCATTTGGAATATAAAACCGGGTGAGGACGTACAGTATCGGCACCGCGCCGATAAGCGGCCAGAGTCCGATCAAGAGAGTCCCGCCGGGAATCAAGAGCCACAACCAGGCCGCATACAGCGGGTGCCGAACGTATCGATATGGTCCAGTGGTACAGAGCTGATCGGACGCCCGTGCGGCTCTGAGGTGGGAGAATGAGAGCCAGATCACTGACACGCCGACAAGCACGAGCATCACCCCCAATGGGGCCGTTAGCGGTCGCCATTGCTGGGGGAGCCAGGCCTCGTACAACCAGCCAATCGCTAGTAAGCCTCCAACTGCTGGCACCATGCCCACAATGATTGGCTCGCCCGCCCCCAGCCAGTCCCGAATGTCGGGTGCCACAGGTGTACAAAAACGCGATTCATAATACATCCCCCGCTCCGAGAAGACTGGGATACCCAGGGGGCGAAATACGTAACCGATCCGGCCACAAACCCGGATGTATGACACTTACCCTCGTCGGGACTCGCCTGGCGGCGCCCGACACGGAATTCGTTTACCGGGGCGAGTCACCGGGTTGTGAGGGGTGTCCGTATCGGAAACAGTGTCTCAACCTGGAGGTTGGCACTCGGTATCGCATAACGGACGTTCGAGACGGGGGCGAACGGCTCGACTGTGCGGTCCACGAGGACGGTGTGCTGGCTGTCGACGTGGAGCCCGCGACAATCGAGGCCAACGTGCCCTCGAAAGGAGCCTACGCCGGCAGCCGGGTCACGCTTGCGGGTCCCTGCTCGCATACCGAGTGCCCCAGCCACGAGTTGTGTGTCCCGCTCGGGGCCGACATGGACACTGAATATCGGATCCTGGAAATCGAGGGTGACCCACCCCACGAGACCTGCCACTTGAACCGGTCGCTCACCTCGGTCGCGCTTGCCCCGACCGACCGTTAGCTCGAGGAGACGGTTCCCCGTTTCGTGCCCCGGTAGCCGAAAATATCCTGATAGCCCTCGGCAGAGAGCAGTACCGGCCAGAACGGTTGGTCGGCGTGGATCGGTTCCCCGTCCGCGGCCGCAAAGGCCTGGCCTTCTTCGACGTGGGAGAAATTGGCCGCACACACTTCGTAGGTCGAGGCCGGCGGCTTCTGGATCGCCGTTCCCAGCTCGAACAGCGGGCGTTCGACCGGTTCGAGCGCCCCGTCACAAGCCCCCGTGGCCACCAGGAACTCCTCTGTCAGTTGCTTGGCGTTCTCCGTCGCTTCCTCGCTGCCCTGGTAGCCGGCTTCCACCTCGATGACGGTCGAGGTCGTGTCGAAGATCCGGCCGTTTTTCGGGGGCCCGGCGTCGACGACGGCATCGACCGAGAGCCTGGCGACGATCGGTTCGACGCCGCCATCCATCCCCGAGACGATCGCGAAGGGGTCACGTGTGGATTGAGTCGAGTGAATCGAGAGCACGGTTTTCCCGCGGATCAACCCACGGAGTTCCGCCGCAAGCTCGGCTTCGTGGGCCCCCGCGGCGACGTAATCGAACGAGCGGTTGAGATCGGCGTCGAGGTATCGAGTGCCTTTTGCGATGGCTTCCTCGTTGGCCACGATCAACCGCACCGGGCGGGAGACCGGTGGCTGTTCCTCGAGCAGCCACTCGATAGCCCGCTTCCCACATGGCTCGTCGCCGTGGACGCTCCCGACGATCGCCAGTTCGGGCTCGCCCTCACCGAGCTGTTCGACCCGCATTGCAGAGTACTGTGGGATGGATCGCCAAAAAGGGCGTGACTGCTCGGTCCGCACAAAGACTCACGGGAGGGAAGACGCATACCGCAGATCCTCTTCGCGTGTCGTCGGAATTTCCCCATCCAACGTGACGGACAGATCCGTCACGGTGGGTGGATCATAGCGCATTGCGGTGATGTCCTCCCGAAGCGTCTCAACGTCGACGCCGTAGAACTGACCCGGGACCCCGTTGAGATAGCCGTGGGCCGAATCGAACAGTTTCCGCAGCCCCGCGGCATTGTCGAAGCCGGTATATTTGTACGCCCCAGCGGCGACCTGGGTCATCCCCTGCAGGAAGGCCTTCTCGATCGTTCCTTGCCCGTAGTTGAACCATTCGTCCTCGAAACAGTCGTGGGCGTCGTGATACTCGCCACTGTTGATCAGCCTGACCCCGTGAATCGTCGCCCGGCGGAGGGTATCGTGTTCCCAGCGGCCCGCTCCGGGCAGCCACCCCCGCGGATCCTGCCCCGCTGGCGGTGGCTCGACAGCCCGATCCCGGGTGTGTTCGTCCATAGCTGGGATAGGCGGTCGCCAGAGGTGGTCCCTCGGAAGGGCGTGGAACTCGCCGGTTTTCGGTCGGCACCGGCGGGGATCGCTTCGCAACCCTAAAGCGGGTCGATTCCTAACCGCCAGTCGCGTGCGAGGGTAGCCAAGCTCGGAAACGGCGGCGGACTCAAGATCCGCTCCTGTAGAGGTCCAAGGGTTCAAATCCCTTCCCTCGCACTGCAAAGTGCAGAAGACCCGGAGCGGTCTTCCCTCGCAAAGCGAGGTCGAGAAACGAGACCTCGATGGCGAACGGGGCACGAAGTGGCCCGTGAGCCCCCATTTTTCCACGGGGCTGCAGAGCAACCTTCCACTCACGGCTGCTGAGCCGCCGTTCGTGCGGCCCGAGGGATCGCCGATCCTCGCTGCTCACAAAAACGTGGGGGAAAATACCGACAGCGGCTGTGACCATCCAAGAAGGTGCTACGCATTCGGCAGCAATGCAGATTGCAGAGGACCTGGGGCGGATGGAGTATCTCTCCTACCCTCCGCGGCGAATCAGCAATGTCAGGCCCAGGATTGCGACTAGTATCACGACGAATCCGAAGCCGGGACTTTCCGTCGACGTCGTTTGAACCTGTGTCGTCGTGACCGCTTCGGTTGTGGTGTCGACGCTGGTTTCAGACTCAGCGGTTGTCTGTTCAGTCGTTGTTTCCGGAACTGTCGTCGGTGGGGTCGTCGTGGTCGTGGTTGCAGTTGTGGTTCTGGTTGTGGTTTCTGCTTCCTGCTGTTGCATAACAATCGCAAAGGTAGAGTACTCAGTTGTCCGGATCTCGAACCGCTGGCCACCCAGATGGTTCATTTCTGCAGGCTCCCAGTCGCCGTTTGTGTAATGCTGAGCGGTCACCTCACTGGGATCGTCCGGGATTTTTTCCTCGGCCAACCGCACTGTGATCGACCCACTCACCACTCTGTCAGCGAGGTTGCCTTCGATATCGACACTCACGTAATCGGCAGCGGTCGTGTCATCGACCGGTGGCACGTTCTCGGGCGGTTCATCGTTCGATCGAACCGACATCTCGTTCTGGATGTTCGTCCCCATGTCGAAGGAGACGCTCACTTCTTCGACACCGACCGAGTCGGTGCCGACGTTCTCGGTGGGAACGGAGAGTTCGTCGCCGATTTCGTACCCCTGGATCGACACCTGGACACTTTCGTCCTCGGCGGTGCTGTCAGTCGAATCAGTCGAATCAGAGCTATCAGTCTCGATTTCGTAGCCGGTCGAAATACCGCCACCACCGCCGCCGCCCCCGCCGCTTGGCTCCTCCCGAATGCCAAGTTGCTGGTCCCCGGCGGGAAGGCTGAGGTTCAGGACACCGTCACTGCTCGCTGCACCACTATCCAGAATCGTCCCGGAATCGTTGATCGCCTGGAGCGACTCGTTCGCGGGCAAGTCCGTGATGGTGAGGTCGAAGGCAGCGCCTGCCTTGTAAACGATCTCCGTGTCGGTCGAGGCGTTGGCTGCAATCGACTCGAAGTGCAGATAGTCGATATCCGATCCGCTGACCGTGATCGCCTGCTTGTCGTGGGGATCGACGGTGAGTTCTGACGAGACGTCGTGAATCGTGAGTTTCGTCCGCGTCCCATCGATCGAATCGACCGTGACGTTCGTGTCGCCACTGCTTTCGAAGGTCGCCTTTGGCGAGAGGTCGACCGTGTTCCCGTCCGGGTAATCGAACGGACTGTCGAGTTCTAGTTCCTCGGTGATTTCGACGGTCGGCCCACTGTCGCTGGCCTCGAAGACCGTCCCCGGCCCGACGACGGCCTGGGCGGCGACGGTAGCGACGCCGGTGGTGAGCAGCGTGAATGCGATGAGGACGGCTATCAGCCGTACCATCCAGCGGGTTGGATCGGATGAGGGAGTGTTAGTCATCGGCCACCCCCTTTGCGGTGGGATCGTCGATGCCGAGGTGGGCTTCGATTCGGTCGAGGCGTGTTTCCAGGGAGGCGTTACGCTCGCGCTGTTGCTCTTCGATTGTCTCCTGTTGCTGTTCAAGTTGCGATTCGAGTCGGTCGAGTCTGTCGTCGATGTCACGCATACCTATGGCCTCCACTGGCGTTCGAGATATGTCACTCTGGGAACGTTCCGATTGGTATCCAGTCGGGAGAGTTCGACACGAAATCGCACGCGGTGGTCCGAAGGAATGGCAGACAAGTCCGTTCCGGGTCCCACCGGGTCCGGACGCCAGTCCGACCACGAACCCTTAATGTCCTTGCTCGTTTGGACGTATACCTCGGCGGTTTCGCCTCTCGGATCTGCCTGATACGTAGCTGTCTCCCAACGACTAACAGAGGATGGCTCAGACCACTCAACAAATCGTGTTTTTGATGTTTTGGAAGGGGTCCGAACCCTGTCAATCCCGTAAGCCGAGTCATCAATTGTTGCTCCCCCGTTGACAATACCGTTGGTAATGTCGACATCTGGCGAGGTTTTGGGAAATGAAACAGAACCGTACCCCACAGTAAAATCGCTCCCGCCGGCATCGACCAGAACGTAGTACTTCTGCCCGGCGGTTAAGGAGTAAGCAAGTGTAGTATAGGACTCAGCTGCAGGCGCGTTCGTGCTTGTGAGTACGTTCGGGGTGTCGGCGGTATCGGTGAGGTAAACTGTCGACGCACCACTCGTATTACTACTGACTCTAACCTCTATGGAATCGAGATGAACCTGCGGTTCGATTTCGATCCCCTCTTTATATGACTGTTTACTACTATTGATGTCGTC
>CAZVCA010000008.1:0-33857 GCA_964626045.1 uncultured Halobacteriales archaeon
ACCGGTTGTCCTCTCCTGTCAATTCGTGGCCTTACTGGTTGTCTTCCCCTGTCAACTCGTGGATCCGCTCGGGAACCGGCGGGTGCTGGTAGTGAAAGGTCTCGTAGTACGGGTGGGGAAACGGGTTGCCGAGGTTCTCCCGCTGGAGCTTCGCGAGTGCATCGGCCAGCGGTTTGCCCCCCTCCATGACAGCCACCGCGAAGGCGTCTGCCTCGCGTTCGTTCGAGAGCCAGAGGCGGTTGGAAACGGGCTGGATGAACTGGAAGAGGGGTTCGAGCCACAGGACGGCGAGAACGAGCCCCGCAGCCGGCACCGCAGGAACGCCGAACAGCTCGTACAGCCAGGTTGTCTCCATCAGCCGCTGGGCCAGGAAGAGCATCACGCCGGCCTGGAGGACGCTCACGACCATTCCCTGCCAGATGTGGCCCTTTTTCCAGTGGGCGAGTTCGTGGGCGAGGACACTTTGCAGCTCCCTCGTTTCGAGTTGTTCGATCAGGGTATCGAAGAGAACGACCCGTTTGGCGGCGCCGAAACCGGTGAAGAAGGCGTTTGAGTGGCCCGAGCGGGAACTCGCGTTCATCTCGTAGACGTCTTCGCAGGTGAATCCGGCCCGGTCGAAGACGGTTTCGACGGCGCTGCGCAGGTCCCCGGACTCGATCGGGTCGAAGTCGTAGAACAACGGCATGATCACCCGGGGCACCAGGATCTGACTGGCCACACTGAAGGCCCCGACGACCGCCGTGGCGCCGAGCCACCACCAGTTGGGAAACTGGGAGATGACAGCCAAGACGGCCCCGCCCACCAGCGCGACCAGCACGACGCCAATTCCCGTACTCACGAGTGTGTCCCGAACGAACAGCCGCGGTGACTGCTCGTTGAAGTCAAAGGCCGCCTCGATACCGAAGGTCTCGAAGGCGCTGAACGGCAGCCGAAGCACTTGCAGGCCCAGAGTCAGCCCGACGAAGATCCCCACCCCAGCGAGGACGTCGTTTGAGATGGTTTCGGTGATCAACTCGACGAACCAGGCGAACACCCCGCTGTAGAGCACGAGAAGGAGGATTCCGACCGTGAGGATTTCCTGCAGGTGGCTCGTCGCCGTCGTGAGCCGGTGGTACTCGAGCAAGCGGTCGGGCTCGTCGATTCCGAGCGTCTCGGCCAGCCAGTCGGCCCGCTCGTGGACCTGCTGTTTTGCGTGGCGAACGTTCAAGACCGCGAGTCCGAGAAAGAACAGGGTCGACCCCACGACCAGGAGGAGAAAAGCAGCGTGCAACAGGATCATACTGGCTGTTGTCCCCGTCACGAAAAACGTCTGTTGATGGCCGATTGTTGACGGTTCGGAAACCATGGCGGCGACGAGTGGCTGTGTGGGGGGCCTACCGCTTCGAATCAAGCAACAGCCGGGCGCCAACCGACCCAATCGAACAACAGTCGCTGGCCGCCTATCGCACTGAATCGAGCAACAGCCGCTGGCCGCCTATCGCACTGAATCGAGCAACAGCCGCTGGCCGCCTATCGCACCGAATCGAGCAACAGCCGCTGTTCGGTGCGTTTGACTTCGTGCTGCACGTCCCGAACCGCGTCGATATTCGCGGAGATCGAGGAGATCCCCTTCTCTACCAGGAAATCGACCATCTCGGGTTTCGACCCGGCCTGACCGCAGATGCTCGTATCCACGTCGTGTTCCCGACACGTGTCGATGGTCTCGCCGATGAGGTTCTTGACGGCCGGATGGAGTTCGTCGAAGCGCTCGGCGACTCGTCCGTTGTTTCGGTCGACGGCAAGCGTATACTGGGTCAGATCGTTCGTGCCGAAGGAGGCAAAGTCGATGCCTTCGGCGGCCATCTCCTCGATCGTCATGACACTTGCCGGGGTCTCGACCATCACGCCCCAGGTGCGCTTTTCGGGGTCGATACCGACGGCCTCCATATGATTGCGGGCTTGCCTGACGTCCTCGGCGTCGTTGACCAGTGGGAACATGATCTCGACGTTGTCATAGCCCATTTCGTAGAGCCGCGCCAGGGCGGCAAGCTCGTATTCGAAGAACTCCGGCTCTTCGAGGCTCCGGCGAATGCCCCGCCAGCCCAGCATCGGGTTGTGCTCGCTCGGCTCGTCGTTGCCACCTTCGAGTTGGCGGAACTCGTCCGAGGGTGCATCGAGGGTGCGCACTCGCACTGGACGCGGATAGAACTCCTCGGCGACCTCGCGGACGTCGGAGATGATTTCGTCCTGATAGGCCTCCGCCCCGTGGTCACTGACATATCGCTTGGGCGTCTTGTTGGTCCCCAGGATCATATGCTCCATCCGGAGCAAGCCGACCCCGTCCGCGCCGGTGGCCGCGGCCCGCTCGGCCGCCCCCGGGATGGAGATGTTGACCTTCACTTCGGTCGCGGTCATCGGCTTGACTGGGGCTTTCGGACGGGCCTCCTCGATGGGTTCGCGCTCCGTGGTGTCGGTCTCGCGCCCCTCCGTAATGGTCCCCCGGTCGCCATCGATCGTCACGAGTTGGTCGTCTGCTAAAAGATCCGTCGCGTTCCCCGTTCCCACGACGGCGGGAACCCCGAGTTCGCGGGAGACGATCGCTGCGTGGCTGGTCATCCCGCCCTCCTCGGTGATGATACCGGAGGCCCGCTTCATCGCGGGCACCATATCCGGGGTGGTCATCGGGGTGACAATGATATCCCCTTCGCCGACCTTGTCGAGTTGATCGAGTTTGTCGATCGTGCGGACCGCTCCGGAGGCAACGCCGGGACTCGCTCCCAGCCCGGAGAGGAGGTCCTGGCCGGTCGATTCACCGTCTGCTGATTCCGAGTGGTCCCCGTCACTGATGGTGGTTATCGGCCGCGACTGGAGCATGTAGACGGTGCCATCCTTGATCGCCCATTCGACGTCCTGTGGGGTCTCATAATGGGCCTCGACCCGTTCGCCCATGGTGACCAGTTCGTCGATTTCCTCGTCGGACAGGACCCTGGCGTCTCGACGCTCGCCCTCGATTGGCTGGGAAACGGTTTCCCCACTGTCAGGGTCCCGGACCATTTCGAGTTTCTTCTCCGCGACCGTTACTTCGTCTATGTCGCCCGTTTCCCGATCGATGTGGTAGTTATCCGGGGAGACAGAGCCCGAAACGACCGCTTCGCCGAGCCCCCAGGCGGCTTCGATGATCGTCATCGGGGCGCCAGTCGAGGGGTGACTGGTAAACAGGACGCCGCTTTTGTCGGCGTCGACCATCTGCTGGACGACGATGGCGATGTCCACAGCGTCGTGAGCGAAGCCCTGTTCTTCCCGATAATAGATCGCTCGCTGGGTGAACAGTGACGCCCATGCGCGACGGACCGTCTCGAGCAACGCCTCGCCCTGGACGTTGAGATACGTTTCCTGTTGACCGGCGAAACTGGCTTCGGGGAGGTCCTCGGCGGTTCCAGAGGAGCGAACCGCGACAAAGGGCTGGTCGCCGTCGAGGTCCGCGTAGGCCGCCATGATCTCCTCCTCGATATGCGTGGGCACCTCGGTTTCGAGGATGAGTTCCTTCGCCCGCGCTTCGGCCTCGGCGAGCGCGCCCGAATTTTCGGTTTCGACGTCAACGGCCTCGAACAGTTCGGCTTCGATGCCCGTGTCTTCGATGAACGAGCGATACGTATCCGCCGTCACGACGAATCCCGGGGGCACGGGGAGTCCCGCGTCCGTCATTTCCCCGAGGGAGGCCCCTTTGCCCCCGACACTTCCGATGTCGTCGGCTCTGACGTGTTCCAGCCAGCGTACTGCCATATAGCAGGAATAACCCGGACCGGACCCATGAAGGTTGCGGGAGTCGCGGTCGATGACGGAATATTCAAACCATCGGCCTGCCTGGCCCCGGTATGGACCGAACGCGCTCCCTGCGATGGGCCGGGCGATATTTCCTGTATACAGTTGCCGCATCGCTTGGTGGACTGCTCCTGGTCGGCCTCGGTGGATACCTTCTCGCGACGGGGCTCACCTTTGGCGGGGGTTCGATGTGGGGAATACCGATCCCCTCGGCCACGACCCAGGCGTATCTTTCCGTGGTCCCAATCGGGCTGGGGATCGCGATCTACCGGTTCGGGAAGGCCTGGGCGCTCTACCAGACCATGACCGGGGCGATGGAAGAGGAACTCGGTGACACCTTCGATACCGAGCACGTCAAAAGCGACATCGTGGCCGTTCTCGACGATCGCCTTTCGGATATGCAACAGGATCTGCAATCGGTCAACCGGGAACTTCGAAGCTTGAAGCAGGAGGATAGCTTCGAGTTTGGCGACGGTGACTAAGCCAAAAGCATAGCTTAAAGTCCCGGCTCTCCTCTTCCCCTGATGGTGACCTAACCGTATGGCCGACCTTCCGGACGAGTTCCCCTGTACAATCACGAACTGGGATTACATCTACGACCTCAACCGGACCGTCGCGGATCAGGTCAAAGCCGCGGACTTCGAACCTGACGTCATCGTCGCGCTCGCCAGGGGCGGCTGGTTTTCGGGCCGTGTCCTCTGTGATTTCCTCGGCCTCGACGATCTGACGAGCCTGAAGATGGAGCATTACGTCGGGACCGCGGCCAAATCCGACGAGCCGGAGATCCGCTATCCGATGCCGGAAGGCTCGGTGGCCGGCAAGGACGTCCTCATCGTGGATGACATCGCGGATACCGGCGGCTCGATCAGACACGCCTACGAATACGTCACGGACAGGGAATCGGGGGAGGTGCGGACCGCGACGTTGCAACTCCTCCAGACGAGCGAGTTCGAGCCCGATTTCGTCGGCGAACGCCTGCAGGAGTGGACCTGGGTCGTTTACCCGTGGAACTTCATCGAGGACATGATCGATCTCGTCTCCGGCGTGATGACAAAGGACGACGACGGACCCTACAGCAAGACCGACATCCGCAGGCTGCTGGCCCGGTATCACGATATCGACCGGATCGAGATGGAGATCGCCCAGCCCGGCCGACTGGAGGAAGTTCTCGAGGAAATGCAGCGGCGTGAGGAACTCGTCGAAACCGAACTGGACCGGTGGGCGCTTCCCGAAGACGGCTGATTTGATTCCCAGGGGTCAACGAACAACGTTTAGGCCCCGACCGACTCATTGTCGGCCATGATCGGCTTTATCGGCGGCAGCGGGATTTACGAGGCACTCCCATTGACGGACGTTCGCGAGCAGTCGGTCGAGACGCCGTTTGGCGATCCGAGTGCCCCAGTGACCATCGGGACCTACGAGGGGACTGGGACCGACGTCGCCTTCATTCCCCGGCACGGGCGAAATCACCAGTACTCTCCGACGGACCTCCCGTATCGAGCGAACATCTACGCGTTCAAAGCGCTCGGCGTCGAGCGCGTCATCGCGAGCAACGCCGTCGGGAGCCTTCGGGAGGATTTGGAACCGCGGACCCTCGTCATCCCGGATCAGTTGTTCGACCGCACCCGACACCGAACGTATTCGTTTTTCGGGGACGGGATGGTCGTCCACCAGGGGTTCGCGGATCCGTTCTGCCCCGATCTGTCGGCCACGCTGGCCGAGGCAGCAGAATCAGCGACCGACGCCGCGGTGGAGCGGGGAGGAACCTACGTCACCATCGAGGGCCCGCAGTTCTCGACGCGGGCCGAAAGCGAGTTCTACCGCGACCAGGGCTTTGACGTCATCGGGATGACCGCGATTCCGGAGGCGAAACTCGCCCGCGAGGCCGAACTCTGCTACGCGACGGTGGCCGGGATCACGGACTGGGACGTGTGGAAGACGGACAGTCAGGTCTCCCTCGAGGAAGTGCTCGAAAACGCGGCGCATAACGAAAGTGCGATTCAGTCCGTGGTCGGCGCCGCGATCGAGTCACTCGCGGACGAGCGGAACTGTGACTGTGGCACTGCCCTCGAGGGGACGATCAATACCGATCCGGAGCACGTGCCCGAGGAAACCCTCGAGTCGGTCGAACTGCTGGTCGACGATTACGTGTAACCTATTCAGTCGACTTGCGTTTCAATCGCCGTCAACGTCCGCGGCCTCCGTCGCTTCGACTTCCGACGCGCCTTCTGACTCCCCCAGTCCCAAATTCTGGATCCACAGGTCGCCGAAGAGATCGTCTTGCTCGAGGAACACCTCGCCGCGATGGGAGAGAAATAGCAGCGCGAGAAAGGTCTCGACGCGGGATCCCGCTGCCGTCGAAATCTCAGCGAAGAGTACCTCTGGTCGGCCTCGCTCGTACCTTTCGGCCAGGGCGGCCGCGACAGCGTCGATGAGTTCGTCGATGTCTTCGTCGTGGGCGGTCCCTGTTACGGCCGCCTCGTCCGGTTCGCCCTCCGATCGGGTGGCATCTCCGTCCCGGTAATCGAGGGTCTGGACGCCGCGTTTGAATCCGTGCGGGGAGTGTTCGGTGTCGTAGGTCCGGCCGGCCTTCCACCAGGAGCCCCGTTCAGCTTCCCGGAGTTCGTGAACGAGTTCGTCGAGTGTTTCCGGGGTCCCCCGGGCTGATTGGCGTTCGAGGCGCCGATCCATTTCGGCTTCGAGCTGGTCGATCGGATCCCCCATCGCCGCCGTCGGGCCGTCAAGCGGCGACTCCTCGGTGAACGGGTCGATCCGATCCGGCCCGGGCTCTTCGACTGGCTCGTCCTCCGCGAACAATTCGTCGCTTTTCATCCGCAAGAGGACACTCGCGTAGAAGAGGGCCCGACCCGAGGAGCGGATTTCGCCCTCGTCGAGTGCGGCGAGGAAGGCGTCTGTCACTTCGATGATATCGATGTCCCACGGGTCGATTTCCCCCCGTTCGGCGAGCCCGACGAGCACTTCGACTGGTTCGACCTCCTCCTCCTCGGGTTCGACTCCCGGTTCCATCGGCGAGGTTTCAGTCATCGGCAACCGCCTCCCGACCGGCCAGGTCGATGCCCGTCACGGCGGACACGTTGTCCTCCTGCATCGTCACGCCGATCGCCCGTTCTGAGCGCTCGAGCATGGCCGAGCGGTGGGTGACGACCACGAACTGGGCTTCGCTCGCCAGTTCGTCGACCATCTCGCCGACCCGCTCGGCGTTCGCGGCGTCGAGGAAGGCGTCGATCTCGTCGAGGGCGTAGAAGGGGGCTGGGTTGTATCGCTGGATCGCGAAGATGAAGGCGAGGGCTGTGAGGGACTTCTCGCCGCCGGACATCGCGTCGAGCCGCTGGATCGGTTTGTCTCCCGGCTGGGCTCGCATCGTCATGCCACCCTCGAAGGGCTCCTCCGGATCTTCGAGGAAGAGCTCACCCGTGCCGTCCGAGAGGCGTTCGAAGATCCGCTGGAACTGGTCGTTGATGGCTTCGTAGGCCTCCATGAAGTTCTCCCGTTTCAACCGGTCGTACCGGTCGATTCGCTCCTCGATGGCCGCTCGTTCCTCGTCGAGTTCGTCGTATTTCTCCTGGAGCCGCGAGAGGACCGTTTCGACCGTGTCGTACTCGTCAATCGCCTTCATGTTCACCGGCTCCAGTTTCGCCATCTGGCGCTGGAGACGGGCGACGTTTTCCTCGACGGTTTCCAGGTCCGGGATCTCGTCCTCCTCGGTGTTTTCGACGGATTCCTCGAGTTCCGCGACTTCGGCCGCGAGGCGGCTTTCGGACTGTTCCAGGCTGTGGATCCGATTCCGGAGGCCGTCGGCCTCGTTTTTGGTCTCGTCCCGGTTTTCTCGGGCCTCGGCGAGTTCCTCGCGGAGGTCCTCGCGCTGGGATTTGAGCGACGCGAGCTGGTCCTCGAGTTCCGCGATGGCCTCCTCTTTTGCCTCGAGTTTCGTCTCCCGATCTTCGATTTCCCCTTCGAGGTCTTCGATCCGTTCTTCCTGTTCGGCCTTCGTGTTCTGGGCCGCCTCCACGTCCTCGTGCAAGTCCTCGATGGTGGATTCGGCGTACTCCTTCTCGAGTTCGAGGCTGTTGAGTTCGCTGTCGATCTCGTCCACCCGGTCCTCCAGGTCCGCCACGTCTTCCTGGAGTGATTCTTTTTCCGCCGTGAGTTCCGGGATCTTCGAGTCTTCGAGTTCGGTTTCGAGTTCCTCGATTTCGGTCTCGTGTTCCTGAATCCGCGTCTCGGTGGCCTCGATCTGCTCGTCGAGATCCGCCATGTCCTCCTGGACGGATTCCCGCTCTGCCTCTAATTCCTCGATGCGCTCGGTGAGCGTGGCGATCTCGTCTTCGGTTTCCCCGAGGTCACGCTCGGCTCGGCCCAGCTCCGCTTCGATCTCCCTGAGACTGTCGAGCGCGTCGGCCCGCTTCTCGCGTGCCCGATCGAGCTGGGCTTCCAGATCGTCGATG
Source organism: uncultured Halobacteriales archaeon (assembly GCA_964626045.1). Taxonomy (GTDB): domain Archaea; phylum Halobacteriota; class Halobacteria; order Halobacteriales; family Halobacteriaceae; genus Halodesulfurarchaeum. Next base: position 8,268 of record CAZVCA010000008.1, read on the forward strand.
TCGCCGGCGAGCGAGGCCCGCTCGTCTTCGAGTGATTCGATCCGTTCGGCCACCCGCTTGAGCTGGCCGTCCCCGGTCGCTTCGAAGGAGTAGCGCGAGCCGGACCCGCTGCCACCAGTCATCGCGCCACTCTTTTCCACGAGGTCGCCGTCGAGGGTGACGAGCCGAAACTCGCCCATGAACTCCCGGGCGGTCGCCATGTCCTCGACGACGAGCGTGTCCCCGAGGACGTAGGAAAACACCGGCGCGTACTGTGGATCGAAATCGACCAAGTTGAAGGCGAAATCGACGACCCCGGGATCGGCCGGCGGGTCGGGGAGATACCGATCCTCCATTTTCGTGATCGGCAGGAAGGTCGCCCGGCCGGCGTTTCGGGATTTGAGGTACTCGATACACCGCTCCCCGACCCCGTCGTCGGCGACGACGACGTGGGCCATCCGCCCACCCGCCGCGGTTTCACAGGCTGTCGCGTACTCCTGGTCGACACTCCCGAGTTCGGCGATCGCCCCGTGCACGCCCTCCATGTCCGCGTTGAGGATCGTCGTCACCGAGCGACCGAACGAACTGTCCCCGTTCTCATCGGCCCTGGCTTCGAGAGTGGCATACTCCTGTCTGGCGTCTTCGAGGTCGGCCTCGATCCGTTCGAGGTCGGATTTTCGCTCCGCCCGCCGTTCTTTGAGGTCTTCGATGACGTCCTCGATCTGGGCTTTGTTCTGGGCTGCTTTCTCTTGCTCTCGTTCGAGGTCCTCGATTCGCTCGTCAAGGTCGTCGACCTGCTCGCGGGCTGCTTCCAGGTCAGCCCGACGCTCGTCGAGTTCCGTGGAGCGACGGCGGGCCTGATCGATGTATCGATCCTTCTCGCGCTGGAGTTCGTTTCGCTCGGTTTTCGCGGTTTCGAGGGCATCCTTGGCGGCCTCCAGGTCGTCCCGAAGGTCGTCGAATTCGGTGTCCACGGCCTCGATTTCGGCTTCGACGCGTTCGATCTCCGCTTCGAGGTCCTGGCGCTCGCCGGCGAGGGAGGCTTTTTCGACCTTCAGTTCGCGGATATCGTCGTCGAGGTCCTCGATCTCCTCTTGCTTCCGGTCGATCTTGACGAAGGCCTGGCGGCGGGTCTCGGTGGCTTCCTCGATCCGCTCCTCGGCGGTCTCGATCCGATCCTGCAGGCCGCTGATCTCCCCTTTCAGCTCCTCCATCTCGCCTTTCAGTTTGAGCTGTTCGTCCTCGCCGGTCCGCTGAATCTCGGCGTCGAGGTCCTCGAGGTCCTCTTCGAGCCTGGTAACTCGTTCCTCGCGTTCGGCCAGTTCGGTTTCTAAGTCCTCGAGTTCCGACTCCCGGTCCTCGATGTCTGCTCTCGTGGCCGCGAGCTCCTGTCGGCGCTCGTCCAACTCCGCGAGATCGCGGTAGGCCTCGTATTCCTGTTTTTCCTCCCGAAGACCCTGGTATTCGAGGGCGGTCTCCCGCTCGTCTTCGAGCTGGGTCAGGCGCTCTTCTTTCTCCTCGATCCGGAGTTCGGCCTCGCCGAGATGATCGGTGACCTGTTCGAGTTCCTCCTGTGCGTCGGCTTTCTTCCGGTCGAACTCGGCGACGCCCGCGATCTCGTCGATGATCTCCCGGCGCTCGTGGGGGGTCATCTGAATGATACCGGTCACGTCCCCTTGCATGACGACGTTGTACCCCTCCGGGGTGATGCCGGCCGTCGAAAGCAGGTCCTTGATGTCCGAGAGGTTCACCGATCGCCCGTTGAGGTAGTAGTAGGAGTAGTAGTTGTCTTCGGTCTGTTTGATGCGGCGCTTGACTCGGATCTGATCGATTTCCTCGATGTCCTCGCTGCCGACGGCCGCGGCGATCTGGGATCGCGTGACCCGCCGGTCCTCGTTCGAGAGGGTTACCTCGACACTCGCCTCCCGCGCGCCCTGGTGGTCCCGGTCCTCCTCGTGGGCCGGGTTGTAAATGAGATCCGTGAGTTTCTGGGCGCGCATGCCCCGCGTTCTGGCAAGCCCCAGCGCGAACAGGATGGCGTCGATGATATTTGACTTCCCCGAGCCGTTCGGGCCGCTGATCGTCGTGAAATCCTGGTAAAACGGGATTTTGGTGGTTCGTCCGAAGCTTTTGAAGTTCTCCAGGACGATCTGTTCTATGTACATCTGGGTGGGTTACCCGAGGATGATGTCGTCGCCGATGGTTTCGTGGTCCTCCTCACTCGGGTTCTCCCCGTTGCCATCGGCTTCCGCGAACAGTTCTTCCACGCTGCGATTCGATTCGGTCGCTTTTGGATCGTCCGTGGTTTCCTCAACCGCGAGTTCGGCTTCCAGTTCCCGGACCCGTTCCTGGAGGTCGACGAGTTGGTTTGTCAGGCCGTCGACGGTTGCTTCGAGTTCCGCGATCCGGGCATCCGTGTCGTCGCCGTCGGTCATGGATTGAGTAATCATCGTGACCACCTTAAAGCGTGTGACAGACGTGCGTCAGACGACCACGGAAATCCCCTTCGTCAGGCCTATAGCCCTCGGCACGGAATCGACGGCCAATGACACAGGCCGCTGCGCGGGAGCAACTAGCCCCCGTCATCGGGCTCGAGGTCCACGTGCAACTCGAGACGGACACGAAGATCTTCTGTGGGTGCTCGACTGACGCCGCCGGCGCGGAGCCGAATACGAACACCTGTCCGGTCTGTCTCGGACTGCCGGGCTCGTTGCCCGTGCTGAACGAGGCCGCCGTGGAGTCGGCGGTGAAACTCGGCAAGGCGATCGGGGCAGACATCCCTGAACGGACCCGCTTTCACCGGAAGAACTACTTCTATCCGGACCTTCCGAAAGGGTTCCAGATCACCCAGTACGACGCCCCGATCTGTGCGAACGGCCACCTCGAAATCTCTCACGAGGGAGACCGACGGGAGATCGGCATCGAACGGGCCCATCTCGAGGAAGACCCCGGGAGTCTCCAACACGAGGGTGGCCATATTGACACGGCCGAGTACACCCTCGTGGATTACAACCGGGCTGGGGTCCCGCTCATGGAGATCGTCACGGAGCCGGACTTCAGGGGTCCTGGCGAAGTCCGTGCCTTCCTGGCGAAACTCGAAGAAGTCCTCGAATATCTCGGCATCTACGACAGTCAGCGGGACGGCAGCCTCCGTATCGACGCCAACATTTCCCTGATCGAGGCGACGGAAATCGATGACGAAGGGGAGATCGACGCCGCCGTTCTCGCCGACGCGAACCGGACCGAAGTCAAGAACATCTCGAGTCACAAGGGCGCGGAAACCGCCCTGGCCTACGAGATTACCCGCCAGCGAAACGCGATCGAGCGCGGTCGTGAAGTCACTCAGGAAACACGCCACTGGGACGAATCCCGCGGCATCACGGTGTCGATGCGGGAGAAGGAAGCCGAGAAGGAGTACCGGTACTTCCGCGAGGCCGATATTCCACCACTCGAGGTGGCCCACTGGAAGGACGAGATTCCGATTCCCGAACTGCCTGACGCCCGCCGCGAGCGATTCCAGGCCGAGTACGGACTCGGAGACGAAGCCGCGTCGAAACTCACCTCGACCAAGCAGGTTGCGGACTTCTTCGAGGCCGTCGCCGACCGCTTCGATCCGGACCTGGCTGCGACCTGGGTCGCGGACACCCTCCTCGGCGAACTCAACTATCGGGACATGGCGATTACCGACGTCGAGGACCGCTTCGACGAGGTAACCCGCCTGATCGAACTCGTGGACGAGGAAGAGATCACCGAACGAAACGCTCGGGAAGTCGTCCTGCGGACGATGCTCGACGACGGTGAGACGCCGGACGCGATCGTCGAAAGCGAGGGGCTCGGCAAGACGGAGGCAGACGAAGTGGTCGCCGCCGTCGAGGCAGCTATCGAGGAGAACCCGGACGCCGTCGAGGACGTCAAAGCCGGCGAAGACGGGGCGATCAACTTCCTGGTGGGCCAGGTGATGCAGGCGACCGGCGGCCGGGCCGATCCGGGCGACGTCAACGAGTTGCTCCGCGAGCGGTTGCCGGAATAAGACGGGGACCTATTCCCTGGCAGCGAACGAGCCCGAAGCCGGCGACGAAATCCTTACAAGGAGTGTTGGCCTACGCCCACGCAGCCTGGTGGTCCCGTGGAACTCATCATCACCGAGAAGAACAACGCCGCCCGCCGCATCGCCGACATCCTGAGTGACGGGTCTCGTCGGACCGAGCGCGTCGGTGGTGTCGACGTGTATGCCTGGGGCACCCATCGCGTCATCGGCCTCGCTGGCCACGTCGTCGGGGTGGACTTCCCCCACGAATACGAGGAGTGGCGGGACGTCGAACCCGCCGAACTGGTCCATGCCCCAATCGAGACGCGGGTCACCAAACCGGACATCGTGTCGGCCCTGAAACGACTGGCAAAACAGGCCGACAGCGTCGTCATCGCCACGGACTACGACCGCGAGGGCGAACTCATCGGCAAGGAAGCCTACGAGCTGGTCCGCGAGGTCGACGAATCGGTCCCCGTCGACCGCGTTCGTTTCTCCTCGATCACCGAAAACGAGGTGAAGACCGCTTTTGCCAATCCCGACGACCTCGATTTCGATTTGGCCGCGGCGGGGGAGGCCCGCCAGCGGATCGACCTGCTCTGGGGCGCTGCCCTGACCCGATTCCTCTCCCTCTCGGCCGGGCAGCGCGGGCAGGATTTCATCAGCGTCGGCCGGGTGCAAAGCCCGACACTGAAGTTGATCGTCGACAAGGAACGCGAGATACAGGCCTTCGACCCGGAGACCTATTGGGAACTCTTCGCGGATCTGGGGACGGATGGGACGACCTTCGAGGCACAGTACTTCTATGACGACGACGGCTCCGAGGCCGAGCGCATCTGGGCACAAGAGCATGCGACCCAGGCTGAAGCCGATCTCGAAAGCGTCGACTCACTCACAGTCGATTCGGTCAACCGCCGCCGGCGGACCGACGACCCACCGGCCCCCTTCGCGACGACGCAGTTCATCAAAGCGGCCGGCTCGCTGGGATTTAACGCCGGTCGAGCGATGAGCATCGCCGAGGACCTGTACACGGCCGGGTATATCACGTATCCGCGGACGGACAACACGGTGTATCCGGACGACCTCGAGCCGGCCGAATTGCTTGCCGAGTTCAAAGGGACTCCCTTTGACGAGGCGGCGACGGGCTTGCTCGAAGCGGGGGACCTGGAACCAACCCGGGGAGATTCTGAGACGACCGACCACCCGCCGATCCACCCGACCCCGGACGTGCCGGATCAGGGTGACCTCTCCGATGACGAATGGCAGGTCTACGAACTCGTCGCGAGACGGTTTTTCGCCACCCTCGCGGACCCGGCCGTGTGGGAGCACCTTCGGGTCGTGGCGGCCGCTGCCGACCGGCAGCTCAAGGCCAACGGCAAGCGCCTCGTCGAAGAGGGCTACCACGCGGTGTACCCCTACGTCGACACGTCCGAGAACTACGTCCCCGACCTCGAGGAGGGGTCCCGGCTGGGGATCGAATCGGTGTCCCTCGACGAGAAAGAAACCAAGCCGCCCCGGCGATACGGCCAGTCGCGGCTCGTCGAGACGATGGAGAAGCTGGGGATCGGGACCAAAAGTACCCGGCACAACGTCATCGAGAAGCTCTACGATCGGGGCTATCTGGAGGACGATCCGCCACGCCCGACCCAGCTGGCGATGGCGGTGGTCGAAGCCGCCGAAGAGTACGCCGAGCTGGTCGTCAGCGAGGAGATGACCCAGGAACTCGAGGCCGAAATGACGGCGATCGTGGAGGGCGATAAGGAACTCGACGACGTTACGACCGATTCCCGCGAGGCCCTGGATCGGATCTTCGAATCCCTCTCTGAATCCCGCGAGGCGATCGGCGACCATCTTCGGTCCTCGCTCAAGGCGGACAAAACCCTGGGCCCTTGCCCCGAATGTGGCCGGGACTTATTGGTGCGAAAGAACCGGTATGGCTCCTACTTCGTCGGCTGTGACGGCTACCCCGATTGTGAGTTCACCGCCCCGCTTCCGAACCGGGGCGAACCGCAGGTCATGGACGAAGTGTGCGAGGAGCACGACCTCCATCACCTCAAGATGCTCGACGGCCGCTCGACGTTCGTCCACGGCTGTCCGCTCTGTCAGGTCGAGGACGCGGACGAAACCGAAGACGAGGTGATCGGTCCCTGTCCGGAGTGTCACGACGAACATGGCGGGGAACTCGCGATCAAGCACCTCCGGAACGGCTCGCGGCTCGTGGGCTGTACCCGGTACCCGGACTGTGAGTATGCCGTACCGCTTCCGCGACGCGGGGAGATCGAAGTCACAGAAGACGAGTGTGAAGAACACGGCCTTCCGGAAATCCGGATTCTCGAGGACGACGACGAACCCTGGGAGTTGGGCTGTCCGATCTGTAATTATCGGTCCTACGTCGCCGACCAGCAAAGTGACCTCGCATCGATCGACGGGATCGGGGAGAAGACCAAAGCGAAACTTCAGGACGCCGGTATCGAGGACGTCAGCGACTTGCTCGAAATCGATCCGACGGAGGTCGCGGGGTCGATCGACGGCGTCTCGGCGGACCGACTGGCCTCGTGGCAGCGCTCGGTCGGGTAAGTCAGAGGGTTTTAACCCGATTCCGGCGTAGGGTTGTACATGCGCCTCGACGAGTACCTCGAGGGCTTCGAACCCGACGAGTCGGCCCGCCGTCGCCGCCTGGCCGAGGAGAAGTCCTACGAGATTCTTGACTACGTCGAGGGGATGCAGTCCGAACTCCAGTCCTCGCTGTCGGGTGACTCGTTGGTCGGGAGCACCTCCCCATCGGTCTTCGTCGGCCGGTCCTCCTATCCCAACGTCAATACGGGCATCTTAGCGCCCGTAGGGCAGGAAGACCAGGCCGAGCAGTTCGCGACGAGCGGGACGTGGTATCAACAGGGGCTCGACATCGAGAACGTCCTCCAGTATCGGACCGGCCTGCTCAACTCCCAACGGGCGTCGAAAGTCGACGTCGAGGACGTCTGGGACGGCTTCGTGGGAACCCAGCGCGAGGTCGCGATCGCGGATCGCCCGGTGGCCGTCGAAATCGGGTTGCAGGACCGGCCGAACATCGACCTCGACCGCTATCGGGAACCGCAGGCCAACGCGCCCAGCGGGCCGAACGCGACCGCCCAAAAAGCGAGTTTGGGCGAGAATCCCCACGTCCCTCGCCAGGTCAAAAAGACCCTCGAGGACGACGACTGGCAGGCAGAAGGAGCGATGACCTACCTCTATCGCCGCGGGTTTGACGTCTACGACATCAACCAGATCCTCTCGGTGGGGGCCCTCGGTCGGGGCGAGAACCGGCGACTCGTCCCGACCCGGTGGTCGATCACGGCCGTCGATGACACGATCAGCACGTACCTCCGCGGGACCATTCACAACGCGCCATCGATCGACCAGGTGCAGGTGTTCGTCAACCAATACATCGGGAACCGGTACTGGATCATCCTCGCGCCGGGGACCTGGGAGTACGAACTGGTCGAGATGAAATCCCCAGGCAGCATCTGGAATCCCGATCCAAGTGGGAACGTCTTCATGTCCAGTGCCTACGAGGGGTTCGAGGGACGCACCGGCTACGTCGAGGAAACGGCCGGCGCATATTACGCGGCGCGGCTCGGCGTCCTCGAACACCTCAGTGATATTGGCCGCCAGGCGAAGGCCCTGGTCCTCCGGGAGGTCTCCGACGACTACTGGGCGCCGGTCGGGGTCTGGCAGGTCAGGGAAAGTGTTCGCAACGCCTTCGACGACGGGCCGAGTCCGGAGCTATCCGGGGAACCTGGGGTGGCCGAGACCTTCGGATCCGCGATCCGACAGATCGTCCCCCACCTTCCCGTGTCATTGGCCGACCTGCGTCGCAAAGCGACACTCGTCGCGGGGCGGCAGGCCGGTCTCGGGGACTTCGGGCACTGAGGGAGAAGGATTATTCGGGTCGGGATCGGATGCGGAGGCATGGATTCCACGGATCACTGGGGGCCACGCACGGAGCGCGGGTCCCATCGCGGGTTTGCGCTCCTGGGGGCCGTGCTGGCTGGCGTGTTCGGAATCGCCGCCGCCTTCGTTCTGAGCTGGGCTGTCGTCATGGGGTTCGGTGGGTTCGGGGGCGGGTTCGGCCTGGTACCCACAGCAGGGTTGCTCTTCGTGGCGAGCGCGCTCGGGTTGGTCCTCACTGGCTTCCTCTATTTACGATTGCGACACCTGACGCCCGTGGGGTACGTCGGTCTCGAGACACCGAGCTTTCGCGAACTCCTCTGGGCCGTCGGTGGGTATGTCGGGGCCCTCGCCCTCGTGTTCGGGGCCGGGATGGTCCTCACGGTCCTCCAGGCCCAGCCGGATACCGCCAACCAGGCGGCTGAACTCGGCATGGAAAACCCGGCGCTGTTGCTCTGGCTCGTCCCGATCTCGTTCGTCGTGATCGCACCGGGTGAGGAGTTCCTCTTCAGAGGGGTCATCCAGGGACGACTGCGGGAAGCGTTCGCTCCCGCACTGGCGATCCCCATGACGGCCGCCCTGTTTGCGTTCGTCCATTATTTCTCGTTGACAGGGGCGGCCGAAGCCAGACTGATCGCGATTGCCATCCTCTTTCTCCCGAGTCTGGTCTTCGGATACGTCTACGAGCGAACGGCGAACCTGCTCGTCCCGATTCTGATCCACGGGGCGTACAACGCGACCCTCGTGTCGATGGTCTACGTGACGATCAAACTGGCTGGAGAAATGCCGACCCCGGCCTGATCCCGCCTCGATCGTTCCCTACGCCTCGTTCGTGGGGACGGGGCCCGTGCCGATCACGTTCTCGACCGCGTCCCGAAACGCCTGTCGGGTCGGGAAATAGGTCTCGTCGATCTCCGCGAGTACATCCGACAGCAGTTGGGGGCCATCCGGGGTACGGATCTCCGTATCTCCCTCTTTGCGGTCGATTTCACTTTTCTGGATCGCCCACGTGAGCCGCTCGGCGACCCGGGAGATCGGCGCTCCTTCGACAGCTGGCCCGCTTCCCAGTTCGACGCCTTCCTCCTCGTCGGTTTCCTCGGCCATAGCGGAATGTTTGCCGGGCGCCGATTCAAGCTTTCGATGCGAATCGCGGAATGTCTGACGTACTGTTATAATCCTCGACTGTGTACGGACCACTATGCCGAGTATGGGGGAGACCTACGAACGCCGTGTGGGGGTCGCAAGCCGGGAGCAGGTGCTTCTGGGAACGGCGCTTTTCGGCAGCGGATCGCTGCTTGTCGTCCTCGGCATTCTGTTCGGGGGGACGGGTCTCCTGGTCGAAAACGGATTCAGCGTGTTTCAGAGCCGAGAGATCGCTGGCGTACTGGCGGGGATCGGCCTGCCGGCCGTGTTCGCTGGTATTACGATCGTTCTCCCGGGCACGCACTGGCACAAAGGTGCAGCCGGGCTCGGGGCTGGGGTGGCCCTTCTCGGCGTTTTCCTCTTTCAGGCAGCCTATCCCGAGAACTGGTTTGCCAGTGCCGGCGTGCCGACCTCGACCGTGCTGGTCATGCTCCTGGTCTATTTCACCGGGGTCCTGATCACCTTCTGGTCGCTTTTCACCGCGGTCGCGACGTTCAAGACTCGAAACGATCCCGGCGGAACGGTTTCGCTGCGGGTTGGGACCGACGGCCCGACAAGTCGGGCGGTTGAGGCCGTTCAGACCGAATTTCAAAACGCCGGGAAGGCTCTAAGTAGCGGGCTCGGCGGGATCGGCACGTTCGGGACCGAACGGGAGACGGCGGATCTCGGCCCCCAGCCCCACCAACAGGGGTCGGTTTCCGATGGTGGAACCTCCGCCGACGCGGAGATCGTCTCGCCCGGGCCGGCGGGGCCGGAAGACCCACCGGAGAACGCGCGGGACGCCGAAGTGTTGACAGACACCACCCACGAACCCGACAAATACTGTGGGAACTGCACTCACTTCGAGTACGAAACGCCATCCGAACGGATGGACCCCTACTGTGGCCTGTACGACGAGCCGATGGACGACATGGAAGCCTGCAAGTGGTGGGAAGGCAACGCCTGAGTCACAGGTTTTCGAGCCGGCCGGCAAGGTCCGCCCAGTGGCTACCCTTCCAGTAATACTGTCCACAGTCCCGACACCGCCAGACAGGTTGGGAATTCGGATCCGGCCCATCAGCGGGCCCCGATCCGGTCGTTACTGACCGTAACCGGCCGTTGCACCGAGAACAACGCTGGGGCTCGGTCAGTTCGAGTGCGAAGCCTTCGGCTGCGAGCTCGGCGAGCTGGTCCTGCGGGTCCGTTTCGGTGAGGAGGGTACCCCTCTCGGCCTGGTCCGCCAGGTCTCGATCGCGGGTCAGGAGGTGGCGACCGTCGCGTTCAGCGATCTTGAGGACGGCCTCGTCCGCTTCAATGCCCCGGTCGAGGGCATACGCGGTATCGTAGCCAGCCATCCTGAGCGGTGCGACCAGGCCGCCGAGCATCACGTCCAGGAACACGCTCGTGTCTTCTGGCGTCATTCCGCGAAAAATGATCGGAGGCCGTCGAGATCACGCGTGTTGAGGACGTCCTCGGCAGTTGCCCACCCCCGGCGAGCCGTATGCACCCCGAATCGTTGGTACGCAAACTCGGCCGGGGTGTGTGCGTCTGTGTTGATCACGATCTTGGCCCCGGCCTCGATCGCGGTCTTCACGGCTGCTCCCCACAGGTCCAGCCGATGGGGGTTCGCGTTGATTTCGAGAGCGACGTCGTTGTCGGCGGCCGCGGTGCCGACCGTCGCGGGATCGAACTCCATCGCCGGACGACTGTTGAGCAAGCGACCACTGGGATGCCCGAGCACGTCGACGGCCGGGTGCTCGATCGCTCTCACGAGGCGCTCGGTCTGGTCCTCCCCGTCCCCGAGGGCAGCATGTGGGGACGCGATCACGACGTCGAGGTCCTCGAGGACGGCCGAGTCGGTGTCGCCGACGGACCCATCGGGGGCGATATTGGCTTCGATGCCAGTGAGGACCGCGAGGGCTGTGTCCGCAGCCGCCTCCTCGATTGCTGTCATCTGCTCCCGAATGTCGTCCTCGGTGAGTCCACTGTCGCCGACCACCCCTGGCCCGGCGGCATGGTCGGAGATGACCAGGTAGTCGTGGCCGTATTGGACCGCGCCCTCGATCATTTCTTCGATCGTGTTGCTCCCGTCCGACCAGTTCGTATGGGTATGGAGGTCTCCACGGAGGTCACCGGGCTCGATAAGTTTCGGCAGCTCCCCGGCATCGGCCGCGGCGATTTCGCCCCGATCCTCGCGGAGTTCCGGGGGAATCAGCGGCAATTCGAGGGCTTCGTAGACACTTGTCTCGGTTTCGCCGGCCACTCTGGTTCCGGCTCGGGTGTCCGGATCGGCCCGTTCGGCGTCAGTGACCTCGAAGACGCCGTATTCGTTGACCTTCAGGTCTCGGTCGATCGCCCGGTTTCGGAGCGCGATGTTGTGATCCCGACTGCCCGTGAAATACACCAGCGCGGCCCCGAACTCGGCTGGTTCGACCAGTCGAATGTCGACCTGCATCCCGGCGACCCGGAGACTCGTTTTCGTCGACCCCGACTCGATGACCCCTTCGACGCGGTCCCAATCTGTCACGGCCGTTGTCACCTCCTCAGGCTCACTGGTGGCCACTAACACGTCGACGTCACCGATGGTCGGTCGCCACCGACGCAGGGAGCCAGCGAGGGCTGCCCGGTCGACGGCGGCCATCTCCGCGAGGGTTTTGCTCATCGATTCGCCGACCGAGCGGGCGTCTCCCAGGAGTGTTCGTTCGCCTGCCTGTCTGGCGAAATCGATATGTTCGAGAATGTTCTGTTCGGTTTTCGTTCCGAAGCCGGAGACCGTTCTGATTTTGCCGGCTTCGGCGGCCGCCTCGAGGTCGTCGAGGGTTTCGATACCGAGGGCTTCGTACAGCGATCCGACCGTTTTCGGCCCCACGCCCTCGACCCGGGTGAGTGCATCCATGTCCACCGGGAGGGCTTCGCGTTGGGATTCGAGTTCCTCGATAGAGCCCGTTTTTACGTATTCGACGATCTTCTCGCCGATCGCTTCGCCCACGCGGTCGATCGTTTGGACGGCGTCTGCTCCCTCAGCGGCGAGGTCCTCGATGGGGTTACTGGTCGCCCGGACGTTTTCCGCCGCCGTCCGGTACGCGCGTGGTTTGTACTCTACGTCCTGTGCCTCGAGCAGGTCTGCAAACTCCTCGAGTCGGTCTGCGACGTCGTCGTTTTGTCTCATGGGTTTCTCCCCTTGGTCGACCCGGAGGTGTCACCGGTTACCGAATCTACGAACGAAAGCCACCGTTTCTGATCGGCTCGTCGTTGTTGCTCGGCTTCGGCTTCGATGTCCGTCTCGCCGTCCGATTCGAGCATCGTCAGGGCGCGATCGATGCCGAGGATCGAATCGACCAGTTGCTCCCCGTCCGCACGTGATGGCTCCCCGGATTCGATCCGTGACCGGCGGCGATTTCGCTCGGCCCGCAGCCCTCGAATGACCTCCCTGACCCGGTCCGGATCGACCGACCCCGCTGCCGCGTCGTGGACGAAGGCTCCCAGCTGAACGGTCTCGTCCCCGACCGTGAGCGTTTCGGGAATCGACGCCCCGACTGTCGCCCCGTCCCGGTCGATGCGTTCCAGCAGCCGATCCCGTCTGGAGGGTTTCACGTCTAGAGGTTGGGTCCGGGCTCCCAAAAACCCATCTCGGACCTGGGGTCGGGAGTTTTATCCCGTGGACTGTCATACCGGCCCGCATGGCGCGATGTGACTACTGTGGGCGGGAATCGGGGATGCCCTACCAGTGTCGCCACTGTGGCGGCACGTTCTGTAGCGAACATCGCCTTCCCGAAAACCACGATTGCCCGGGGTTAGACCAGTGGGACGACCCGGGTGGGGTTTTCGACTCCGGCTTCGACGCGAGCGTCTCGGGATCGGCGGGTGCCGGTCGCTCACGCTCGCGGAGCCAGCGGCTTCTCTCTCGACTGGGGCTCTCGACAGGTCCGGGCGGGATCGGCGGGTACGTCCGCCGCAACATGACCTATGTCTTCCTCGCGATCATCTGGCTCGTCTTTCCGCTCGAACTGGTCGTCTACTTCCTCCTGGGCCCCGAGTACTTCTACGGGCTCTTTACCCTGAACCCGGAGAATATCGTCTTTGTCTATCCCTGGGTGACGTCGATGTTCTCCCATTCGCCGGTGGGATTTTTCCACATCCTCTTCAACAGTATCGTGCTCTACTTCTTCGGCCCGCTCGTCGAGCGGAAGGTCGGGACGAAAAATTTCGCCGTCCTGTTCCTCGGCAGTGGCATCATCGCCGGCCTCGCACAGGTCGCCGCCGGGATGATCGCAGGTGGCGCCTCACCCATTCTGGGGGCGAGTGGGGCCATTATGGCCCTCATGGGCGTTCTCACCGTTCTCAACCCGAACCTCCGGATCTATATTTATTTCATCCTGCCGATGCCACTCTGGGTGGCGACAGGGCTCTTCGCGGTGTATTCGGTGTTCATGAGCACTGCTGGTGGCATCGGGGCCGGCGGCGTCGCTCAGCTTGCGCACTTGACGGGCCTCGCGATCGGCCTGCTGTATGGCTGGTATCTCAAACAGCGCGGCAAGCGGGCGCCACAGCAACTCCAGATCGGCGGCGGTCGGGGTGGCCGGCGTCGACGGCGGCCGTGAAATGCAGCCGGTCACTGAGGCGTTTCGTCCCGATCCGGCGGCTGATCGATCGACAATGGAGGCCCAGCAACGGGACATTGCCGCTGCAGCCGAGTTCGCGGATCGCGGCTGTCCGTCCCCTGATGCTGTGCAGCTGTCCGAGACCCCGGATTTGGACGAGAGAGCCTCGACAGACTCCGGCGGGCCGATCGTCGCGGGGATCGATCAGGCGTTCCTCGAAGAGACTGCTGTCAGTGCAGTGGTCACAATGCAGGATGGTCGGGTTCGCGAGGTGGTCTGTGGGCGGACGCCATTGTCGATCCCCTACATCCCGGGCCTGCTGGCGTTCCGGGAGGGCGAGCCGATCATCGAGGCCCTCCGTGAACTCACAGTCGAGCCGGACCTGCTAGTTTTCGACGGCAGCGGTCGGATCCATTATCGGGAGGCCGGTATCGCTACCCACATCGGTGTGCTCTATGACACGCCTGCGGTGGGCGTCACGAAGAACCTCCTCTGTGGCGAGCCCGTGGAACCGCTCGACGAGCCGCTCTCGGCGGGGACCACGATCCCGATCCACGCCGACGAGTCCGTTTCGGCCGACTCAGGCACGCTGTTGGGCTATGCGTTCCAAACCCGCCAGTTTCCCAACCCGGAGACACGCCACGTCAATCCGGTGTACGTCAGCCCAGGTCACCGCGTTGGGCCTGAAACGGCCGTCTCCCTCGTGGACGCCCTGGGAACCGGGTACAAACTGCCGGCGCCGATCCGACTCGCGGACCGGGCGGCCGCGGACTGCAAGGGTTAACTTTCGACCGGGCGAGGGGACGGTATGGACCGGACCGTACTCATCACCGGCAGCTCCTCGGGCATCGGCCGGGCGACGGCCGAGGCGTTTCTCGACGCGGACTGGACGGTGGTTGTGACTGCCCGGGACGAATCGGCGATCCGGGAACTGGAGGCTCGAGGTGCCAGGACGGAATCACTCGACGTCACGAAACCGGCACAATGTGCGTCAGTCGTCGAGGCGACGGTCGAGGCCACTGGCCGCCTCGATTGTCTCGTCAACAACGCCGGATACGCGCAGTTGGGCACGCTGGAGGACGTCCCGACACGGCTCGTGGAGGATCAATTCGACGTCAACGTCCTCGGACCGCATCGCTTGATCCGTGCAGCCCTGCCACACATGCGGGAGGCCGAGAACGGGACGATCGTGAACGTAACGAGCCTTGCGGCCCGCCTGTCAGCCCCCGGGATGGGCGTGTATGCCGGCTCGAAGGCGGCGCTTGAAGCCATGACTGATGCCTTGCGCGTCGAAGCCGCTGCCCACGGGATCGATGTGAGCCTCGTCGAACCAGGGCCGATCGACACCCAATTCGACGAGACGGCCCAGGACTCACTTGCCGGCACCGATCAGTCGGCGGCCTACGCGGACGTCTACGAGGCGCTTTCGGACTGGGAGGTGGTGGCCAACATGACGGCGACGAGCCCCGAGGCCGTCGCCGAGGCCATCCTGGAGGCGGCCAGCTCGCCGAATCCGAACCCACGCTACACCGTGGGGACCGGATCGAACTATTTCGCCCTCGCTCGCTTCCTCCCGGATCGGCTGCGGGACGGCATCTTCTCCTTGCTGCGGAGGATTGCCGGATGACCTCGATCGACAATCGGGTGTCTCTTGCGAGCTCGCCGGCCCACGAGGCGGTGCTTTCCGGGCTCGTTGCTGGCATCGAGGCGAGTGATCCCGAGGCGGTCGTGGCCTCGGCCGTCTCCCTCGACGGCGACACACTGCGGATTGGAGACGAGACGTATGCCCTCCGGAACTACGACGAAGTGGTCGTCCTCGGGGGCGGCAACGCGGCATCACAGGTTGCCAGGGCGCTGGAGCGGGTGCTGGGCGATCGACTCGATGGCGGCGTGGTCGTCACCGATGATCCCGTCGAAACCGAGTCTGTAACGGTGCTCCCGGGTGATCATCCGGTGCCGACCGAGCGAGGGGTGGAATCGACCCGCAGGCTCCTCGATCGAGCGCGAGCGGCCGACGAAGCGACGCTGGTGCTCGGTGTCATCACCGGTGGCGGAAGCGCCCTCATGCCGGCCCCAGCACCGGGGATCGATCTCGAGGACCTGGTCGAGACCACCGATCTCCTCCTTCACAGTGGGGCCCCGATACAGGACATCAATGCGGTCCGCAAACACCTCTCGTCGCTCAAGGGTGGCAACTTGGCGGCGGCGACCGCCCCGGCGACGACCGCGACGCTGATCTTGAGCGACGTCGTGGGCAACCACCTGGACGTCATCGCGAGCGGGCCCTTCGTTTCGGATCCGACGACGTTTGCGGACGCTCGAGCGGTCATCGATCGTTTCGACCTCGCGGTTCCGGAGGCGGTCGCGGAACGGATCAGGGCCGGCATCGACGGCGAGGTCGAGGAGACTCCTGGCCCGGGTGATCCGGTCTTCGACCGAGTCCAGACCCACGTCATCGCTGACGGGATGACCGCCCTCGATGCGGCCTCGCAGGTGCTCGAGGACGCAGGCTACGAGCCCATGATCCTCTCGTCGCGGGTCGAGGGGGAAGCGAGCGAGGCGGCGAAAACACATGCTGCGATCGCCAACGAAATCCGGGCGACTGGGACGCCGATCGAGCCCCCGGCTGCGATCCTTTCAGGGGGCGAAACGACGGTCACCGTCAAGAGCGGTGGGTCAGGTGGCCCGAACCAGGAATTCGCCCTATCGGCCGGCCTGGCAATCGAAGGGCCGACAATCGTCGGAGCGGTCGACAGTGACGGGATCGACGGTGCAAGCGATCACGCCGGCGCGATCGTCGATCGGGACGCGATCGATCGACCAACCGCCCAGGCGGCCCTCGATCGAAACGATTCGGGAACCTATCTCACTGAGCATGATCGCGTGATTGTGACGGGACAAACCGGGACGAACGTCAACGACATCCGAATCCTACTGGTGCCCGAGTAAGGGGCGTTGAGCCGGGCGTTCGCCCCTATTCAAGGCAGGCTGCGACGAGTCGAAGCATCTTCTCCCCGTGAACCTCCTCGGCGAAGAGCGGGACCCGCTTGATATCGTATTTCATGAACAGGGTCTGGGCCCGCTCGAGGGCACCCTGTTGGACCTCCCAGCGTCTCGCACAGAACGGACAGTCCCCCAGATGCGGAGAGACGTATGCCTCTTCGTCAATCTCCGGGACGATGTCCTCGACCGGTTCCATGACGCGATTGACGATCACCGTCGACACGGGGATGGAAAAGGACGCCAGGCGCCCTTCGAGCCGTTTCGCTTCCTCGACGGCCATCTCCTCGGGGACGGTGACGATCCTGAAATCCGTCAGGGCCGGATCCTGCAGGCGCTCGCGGAGGCGTTCGATACGCTCGGCCTGTTCAGCAAGGTCTGGATCCGTTTCGGGTGTCTCGGTGTCCTCCCCGAACAGGTTCGTCACCTGCGCTCCGAGCGAGCCGATTCGCTCCTTGAAGCTGGCGAGTCGCCCGACCATCGTTTCCATCAACTCCGGCAGTTCCAGAAGTCTGAGGGTATGTCCGGTGGGGGCGGTGTCGACGACGATGCGGTCGAACCGATCGTCGTCGAGGTAGTCGAGCAGGAGTTGCATTGCCGCCGCTTCGTCGGCTCCGGGGAACTGGCCGTCCATGAGCGGGTCCATCCCAGCATCGCCCAACAGATCCCCGAGCCCACCCATCGGTTCCTCGCCACCGAAGACCCCAACGTCCTGGAGGGCCGCGTCGGGATCGATCTCGACGGCATACAGCGGCGCATCCTCGCGGATTCTGGTCGGGTCGTTTGGAACCTCCTGACCGAACGCGTCGCCAAGCGAGTGGGCCGGATCGGTCGAAACGACCAGTGTCGCCGTCCCGTCGAGGGCACTGGCGAGCCCGGTCGCCGCGGCCATCGTCGTCTTGCCGACGCCGCCTTTGCCGCCATAGAGCACGTAGTCGGCCGTTCCGCCGGCCACGCCCGGTTCGATCGTGTCGACAGCTTCGACCTCGATCTCGTCCATGTGCGAACTACGCATGAAGCGGGGTGTATCCGTCGGTTCGAGCCGGCCCGTACCTTCTTTGCCAGTCCCCGAGAGAGGGTCGGTATGAGCCTGCCGGAGGATGATTTCATCGAGGTCCGCGTCGGGGTTGCCCTCGAGGAAGCAGGGGAGACACTTGCAACCGTAGAATCGTGTACTGGGGGGTTGCTGGGCTCGATCATCACCGACGTGCCGGGTTCGAGTGCCTACTACGACCGCGGCTTCGTGACCTATTCCAACCGGGCGAAACTGTCACTGGGCGTTTCCCGGGAGGCCATTGAAACCCATGGCGCAGTAAGCGAGCCGGTCGCTCGACAGATGGCCCAAGCCGCACGGGACGCGGCCGGGACGGACTGGGCGATTTCGACGACGGGCATCGCCGGGCCAAGCGGCGGGACCAAAGAGAAACCGGTCGGGACGGTCTTCATCGGCGTCGCCCACGCGGCGCCATGGGGGTCGTCGGGAACTGAAACAACGGTCACGCGCACTGAATACGACGGGACACGAACCGAAATCAAGTACGACGTGGCACGGGGTGCCCTCGAAGTGCTGATGGACAAACTCGATTACACGCCACGGGAGACTGATTAATACACCGAGCTGTCGTCGAATCGGCCGTCGTAGGCCACGTGGTTTGGGTGGGTCGGCTCCGTTCCCGAGAGGAAGAGTCGATCGAACTTCTTCCAGGTGTTTTCCCACCCGAGGTGGGCGAATTCGGCGCCACATCGGAGGTCATGGCGGGTATTGGCCCGATGTTCGACCCGGCGGCTGGTCCCGTCTCGAAGGGCGGCAAGGAGATCAGCTTCCGTTTCGATCGCCGTTTCGAAGGTGGTCCAGACTTCGCCGACCGTGGCTCGGCGGTGGGCATACGACGAGCCGAAGACTCCGACGTCGTGGCTCTTTGCGAGTTCGAGGGCCCGCGCATTGTGCTGGGGGAGGTGTTTCGGATTGTACACTTCGACGGCGTCGATCTGGGATTCGTATTCTCGGAGGTCCGCCGCTGTAAGACTGACCGTGAGAAATTCTGGATGGGGGGCCATCGCGACCGCGTCTTGCTGATCGAGGGCTGCCATCGCCCCATCCAATGTCACGAAATCCGGAATCGGGGACTCGAGGCCGAGTGCAAGGACGTGTTTGCGATGTCGCCAGTCGCCGGTGAAAATCTCGCGGGCCGGGACGACCAAGAGGTCCTCGTCACTGAACTGTCGCGCCCGCTTTTGGATCGTCGGCAGCCGGGTGAAATGTGGCGCATATACGAGCACGTCGATTCCCCGGGCTTTCGCCCGCTTTGTGACCTGCTCGTCGAGGATTTTGACGTGAGGATCGATGCGAGTTTCCGGCACACTGCTCCCTTTTCTGTGGGCGGTAAAGGCGTTTGTGGATCCGATCGGGGTGTGTTTACCGAGCCCTGTGACGGTGGGAAATTGTTATGCCTGGGCCAGCCCAAGTGCGAGTATGTCACGCTGGCTCTGTGCGATCGAGGGGTGTCTGGCGGGTTTCGAGGACGTGGGGTCCCTGCTCGCCCACCAGCGGGACGAACACGAGGCCCACACCTGCCGGGTCTGTGATGAGACCGTGTCGGCAGGGTTTTTCGCAATCAATCACGCCTTCGAGGAGCACACACGGGCGGAGTACGTCCGCTATTACGACGCTGATGCCGATGCGATCCGCTGGCGGGAGAAGATCATCGACGCGGTGGAATCGACCCTCCAAGAGTCCGAGGAACGGGCGGCCGGATAAGCAGTCGATTCGCCCGTATCGGTCCGTTCGAACGGCCTGAGCCTACCGTTCGTCGCTGTCGAGGACCCGGATCTGATCGCCACGGACCGTCACCGGAATCGGGACCGTCGCCTCGTAGAGTTCGACGGTCACCTGGTCTTTGCCTTCGTCGATCCGCTGGACCTGGGCCTTCTCGCCCTTGAAGGGCCCCGCGATCAACTCGACGATGTCGCCCTCGGCGATCCCCTCGACGTCGGGTTTCGGCGAGAGGAAGTGCTCGACCTCGGAAATGCCGCTCTCGCCGGGCACGATACTCCGTGCGTGTGGAATGTCCTCGAGCACCCGCTCCAGGACCCCGGTATCCTCGGCCTCGACCATCACGTAACTGGTCAACGATTCCGGGGCGAGCACCGCGTGGACCTTCTCTTCCTCGCGGTTGGCGATCATGCTCGCGACGGTCTGTTCCTGGCTGGCGGTGGTTTTGACGGCGAATATCGACATGATCAGGCCCCCGGCACGACGCTCATTACGAGGAAGATGAGAAAGCCGATGAAGCCGATGAGGATGATACCGAGCGCCGCAATGAGCGAAATGCGGGAAAATTCCTCCCAATCCGGTGTGCTCGCCAGTTTGAGCACCCGGGTGTATGCGTTGATATTGTAGGGTACGTCCATGAGCAGGGGTTCGGGACGGGTGCTTTTTTATCTATTGAAACAGCCCGCTTACTCCACGTAATCGAACTCTTCGACCTGGTTGCCGGGCGCTCCATCTTCCTGGCGACCGTAAATCTGGGGGGATTGGACGCCGGTGACGACGACCATCGTCCGCATGTGGCCGTCGAGTTCCTCGTCGATCGAGGTCCCCCAGATGATGCGGGCGTCCGGGTCGATCCGGTCGTAGATCTCTTCGACGACCCCCTCTGCCTCTTCGATGGACATGTCGGGACCGCCCGTGACGTTGACCAGCGCGGAGTTCGCCCCGCCGATGTCGACGTCGAGGAGTGGTGATCGAAGCGCTTCCTGGACGGAGGCCTGTGCGTTCGTATCTGCATCGGCATCCCCGAGGCCGATCATGGCGACGCCGCCTTTCTCCATGACGGTTCGAACGTCGGCGAAGTCCAGATTCACCAGGCCAGGTTTCGTAATCAACTCGGTGATCCCCTTGACCGATCGCATGAGGATCTCGTCCGAGACTTTGAACGCCTGTCGAACCGGCAGCTCGCCCACCGAATCGAGCAGGCGATCGTTTGGCACCACGATGACGGTGTCTGCCACGTCCCGGAGGCGTTCGAGTCCGGCCTCGGCGTTCGTCCGCCTGACCTCGCCTTCAGCGGTAAACGGCGTCGTGACGACGGCGATTGTCAGCGCGTTCATCTCCCGGGCCGCTTTGGCCACGACAGGCGCCGAGCCGGTCCCCGTCCCACCGCCGAGCCCGGCGGTCACGAAGACCATATCCGAGGTCGCGATCGAATCCCGGATTTCGTCCTGGCTCTCCAGCGCGGCTTCCTCGCCGACCTGGGGGAGCGATCCCGCACCACGTCCCTGGGTCTTCTCCTTGCCCATCAGGATCTTCTGATCGGCCTGGATATCGACGAGGTGCTGGACGTCAGTGTTCGCTGCCACCAGCTTGGCGCCGTGGATGCCCTCCTCGAACATGCGGTTGATCGTGTTACTCCCGGCGCCGCCACACCCCACGACCGTGATTTCGGTTTTGAGGTCCTCGAGGACCGCTTCCAGTTCCTCGTTAGTCATGTCACCGGTCGGGTGAAGCCCCTCGGGGGTCGACGCTTCGGCCCCCGATTCGGCCTCGTCGATTGCGTCCTCGACGATCGAGTCCATTCTTGAGTAGCGATAACCGATGGAGCTTCATTACTGTTCCCCTCTCCGTCATGCGGCTGTCACACGTCAAAGCGCCGGGTTTCTCGGGTATGAACCGTTTCCGGATCGACGGTTTCACCGTCGACCGTGACGGCCTCGCCGGCGGCTAACCGCCCGAAGAGCGGGCCTTCGGGCACTCCTTCGTCGGCGGCCAGGGCTGGATCGAAGGTCTCTCGCGTCGCAATGACGGTCGCTTCGGTGCGTTTGACGGACTCGTACTCCGCCTCGAGGATTGACGCCAGGTCGTCGATCAACGCCTCATAGCCCCCCTCCGGAAACGCCGCTACCTCGCCGACACGGTTCCCGTTTTCTTCGGTCTGATAGGCGACGGTCTGCGCGGCGACCGTTTCGACGGTCTCCTCGGGGTCGATCGCGGCACAGGCCTCGATCAATCCTGCTGGGAGTGTCTGTTCGATGACTGAATCGGCCTCCCGTTCACCGAATCGCAGGCCGGAAGCGATCGATCCCAAATCCGCTTCGAGTTCGGCGACCAGGTCGGGATCCACGCCGCTTGTTTCACGCACCCAGGTCTCGCTCACGACGTCATAGCCCAGCGAGTCGACAACGGCCGTGACAGCCGGCCAGTCGCCGTCGACGACAGCACGATCCGTCCCGCTTTGCTCGAACATCGCCCGGATCAGCTCCCGGTTTGCCTCGGGATCTCCTAATTCGTCGAGACTCCAGTCCGCGGCGACGTGGCCGATGGCGGCGTCCGTTTCGAGGAGCAGGCGTGTCGGCTGCGGTGCGTAGTGGGTGCCGCCGAATGCGACGAAGGTCCGGTCGCTTTCGGGTGAAACGCCCTCAATCGACAGAACTGCTTCCGCGATCGCTTTCCCCCCATCGGAGTCCTCCCACTGGTCCGGGCCGCTGCCGAGCTCGACGAACATCCCGGGGGTGCCCAGGTCGGTGGGCCCGTGATGGGTACACTCCATCGCCACGTCGAAGCGATCCGGCGCCCGCTCGGCTAAGGCCTCGATCACTCGTTTCAGGGCGCCCGGGGCGGGATCAACGAGATCACGTGGTTCGCCACCGTATTCAGCCGGCCCGAAGTTGCCGGTGAAATGTGCGCTGAGCAGTGGGCCGGTGTCTCCCGAGTGCCGGGACACGACGACGAGGAAATCCGGGTCGTCGAAGGATTCGGCCACCCGATCGAGTTCCAGGTGCCACTCGTCGAACTCCCGCAGCTCGAACCCCGGCTGTCGATACACACCCGGTTCGGATTCGGTCCAGTCACCGACTTCGAGCAACTGGGTGCCGATCGTGACGGATGCCGTATCCGCCTTGCTGACGACGATTCCGATCACACTGCACGGGAGTGGTCCCCCGTGATTAAGCGCGTCGAACCTCGGCTCCTCGCCCAACCCATTAAGGGCAGCCCAGGCAAGGTTGGGCTATGGCCCGACAGCAGACCTTCGAAGTCTATCAGGATTCGGCCGGTGAGTGGCGCTGGCGGCTCGTGGCACCGAACGGCAACATCATCGCGGACAGTGGCGAAGGCTACAGTTCGAAACAGGGCGCCAAACGAGGTATCGAGAGCGTCAAAAACGGGGCTGCAGACGCCTCGATCGAGGACGTCGACTGACAGCGAACCGTTCTGTCCTTCGTCGGCTGATAACGAACTGGTTCGCTTCAATCTTTCCGCGAAACGACCGATATCCCCATTCCTGGCTGTTATACCGTTCGATCCGGGTCGCACCCGGAATGTACCGCCCCACCACGAGGAACGCCGCGTCGTGGGCTGAGCGCCCCGAATCGGCCATATCTTGTGACTTATATGGGACGGCGCTGCTGCATCCATACAGACAGATGGTGTGTCGTGAAACGAGGCGGCAGCCGACCCCTGGCCCGAAACACGGGGTCCGAGGGTGGGCGATATGAACCGTCGAACCGCCGGCGCCCTGATTGGGGCCATCGGGTTGACGGTTCCGTGGTTCGGGTTCTGGCTCCTCTCGCTTCTCACCGGTCGATCAGTCGAGGGATTGTCGACGAACCTCACGGTCCTCATCAGCGGTCTGTCGGTGCTCGGTGCCGCGTTCCTCCTCGCCTGGGGGGCCGAAACTGCCGAACGGGACGTACCACGACCCTTCGCAATCGCCGTGCTTGCCGTGCTGGCCGTGGCACCGGAATATTCGGTCGATGCGTTGTACGCCTGGAACGCCGGCGCCTTCGCCGGGACGGCCCGGGGTATCGAGGCCGGCAACCTGGCCGTGGCGAACATGACCGGCGCCAACCGCATTCTTATCGGAATCGGATGGGCCGGGATCGCCCTGTTTACGGTCTATCGCCGGGGGGCAGCGGCGGACCCATCGGTGCAGAGCCGGGCCGGCTACCTTGCGGATGTGGTCTCGGTCGATCGGGACCTCGCACTCGACATCGTCTTCCTGATGGCGGCGACGCTCTGGGCGTTTTTCGTCCCCCTGTTCGGCGGCATCGACGCACTCGATATGGCCGTGCTGGTGGGCCTCTACGTCTCGTATATCTTGATTGTCCTCCGTGGGGACATCGAACCGACGGAGGAACACGTGGGCGTTCCAGCGGCATTACAGGCCCAGCCAAAGTGGCGACGGTTTCTCACCGTCGTTACCTTGTTCACCTACTCCGGACTCCTGATTTTCACCGCCGTCGAGCCGTTTGCCCACGGACTGGAAACCATCGGGACCAATATCGGCGTTCCCTCCTTTTTCATGATCCAGTGGATCGCACCGCTGGCTTCGGAGTCGCCGGAACTCATCGTGGTCGTGTATCTCGTTAACAAAGCTCGCTCGACGGCTGGCTTCAACGCCCTCATTTCGTCGAAGCTCAACCAGTGGACGCTGCTGATCGGGACGCTCGTGGTCGTCTATTCGATCGCCTACGGCCAGTACGGGGTCCTCCCCTTCGACGCGAAACAGGCCGCGGAGATCTGGTTGACCGCCGCCCAGTCCTACTTCGCGCTCGCGATCCTGGTCAACTTCGAAATCTCGGTCCGCGAGGCGATTATGCTGCTCACCCTCTTCGTCTCCCAGGTTGTCCTCGAATTTTTCATTATCAGAGAGATGCTCGTCCTCCCGCTCACGAGCCACGAGCTGTTACTCGCCTACACCGCCCTGTATCTCGTCCTCGGAACGGCGCTTTTCCTCATGCGCCGTGGTGCGTTGCGCACCCTGTTTGGCCGGGCAGGAAGGACCATCGGCGCCGCACTCCCACGGTTGGGGAGCTGAGACTGGACTGCCGTGGGACGAACAACGCTTAACCTTGCCCACGTCGACCCCCAGACATGGACGTTTACGGACTGATCGGCAACCCAGTCGCCCACTCGGTTTCACCGGCGATGCACCAGGCGGCCTCCGAGGCCCTGGATTTGGACGCCCACTACGTGGCCCTCGAGACGGATCCCGAACGCGTCGCGACAGCCGTCGAAGGCGCTCAGGCACTGGGATTTGCCGGTCTCAACGTCACGATTCCGTTCAAAGAAACAGTCCTCAAGGTCACGGAGCCGACTGCCCAAGCAGCCAAAATCGGTGCCGTGAACACGATCGATTTTTCGACGGACCCGCCGACGGGGCATAATACGGACGCGGCCGGGGTCAGACGGGCTCTGGAACGGCACGGTGTGGACCCTGGGGCGGGCACGGCTGTCGTCCTCGGGGCTGGTGGGGCGGCTCGTGCCATCACCGCCATGCTTACCGGAGCCGGGGCGACGGTTCATGTTGCGAACCGAACCGAGGAGCGGGCCCGGGAACTGGCCAGGGAATTCGACGCCTCGGCCCATGAGTTATCAGCCGTCCCGTATCTGACCCCCGATGCGGACGTGCTGATCAATGCCACCAGTGTGGGGATGGACGAGGACCGATCACCGGTTCCGGCCGACGTGTTCCACGAGGACCTGGCGGTTATGGATGCTGTTTACTCGCCGCTCGAAACGCGGTTTCTGCGGGAGGCGGCCGAGGCCGGGGGAACGACCATCGACGGCGCCTGGATGCTCCTCTATCAGGGCGTCGAAGCCTTCGAGATCTGGACTGGGCAAGCCGCGCCAGTCGACGTGATGAACGAGGCGCTGCGAGACACGCTCGGGACCACCTCGTCCTCACAATGACACTGCTCGAGTGGCTCAAACGGCTGGTCGGATCAGGAAATGGGCGGGACCCAGGCAAATCTCCCGTCCAGCCGGATACGGCCTCGGAGCGGGCTGTGAAAGCCCCTCTCGACGAGATCCAGACCGAATCGGGCGAAAGTGCGGAGAAAGAAGACTAAATACGGCTTCGTGGTGGCGAGGACCAGGTGCGGGCGGTGCGCCCGCGACCAACGTTGGGGGTCACTCCCCGAAGCAGCGCCCGCGAC
>CAZVCA010000008.1:33957-42892 GCA_964626045.1 uncultured Halobacteriales archaeon
GCGCCCGCGACCAACGTTGGGGGTCACTCCCCGAAGCAGCGCCCGCGACACGTTTGTGGATGAAAAAGGACTTAGGAACCCCCTCGGAGGTTAGGGATATGGATGCAGTCGTTTTGGCGGGAGGCTATGCGACCCGCCTGTGGCCGATCACCAAACATCGGCCGAAGATGTTTCTGCCGATCGGCGAAGAGACGGTTATCGACCGGATTTTCTCGGCGCTCGAGGCCGACGATCGCGTCGAAACCGTCTATGTCAGCACGAACGAGCGATTTGCCGGGGACTTCCGAGACCACCTCGCTGACGCGGGGTACGAGAAGCCACAACTCTCGATCGAGGAGACGACCGCCGAGGCCGAGAAGTTCGGCGTGATCGGGGCGCTTGCCCAGCTGGTCGACCGGGAAGGGGTCGACGACGATCTGCTCGTGCTCGCCGGGGACAACCTCATTAGTTTCGAGGTGAGTGACTTCGCGGATTTCTTCGAAGCTCACGACACGCCCACGATCGCGGCATACGACGTCGGAAGCCGCGACCGGGCCAAATCCTACGGTCTCGTCGAACTGGACGGCACGGAAGTGACGAACTTTCAGGAGAAGCCGGCCGATCCTCAGAGCACGCTGGTTTCGATCGCGACCTACGCGTTTCCGGCGGATTCGTTGTCCCTTCTGGAAACCTACCTCGAGGGGGATAACAACCCCGACGAACCGGGCTGGTTCATTCAGTGGCTCCAGGAACGCGGCCCGGTCCATGCCTTTACCTTCGATGGTGCCTGGTTCGACATCGGGACCCCGGAAAGCTATCTGGACGCGGTGAAGTGGGCCCTCGACGGCGAGTCGCTGATCGCGGACAGTGCCTCGATCGAGGGAACGACCGTCGGTTCGAACGTCCACGTCATGGGCGATGCCACGGTCGAGGATTCAGAGCTAGCGGATTCTGTGGTTTTCCCAGGGGCAATGATCCGGGACTGTACCGTAACGAATTCGATCGTCGACGAACACGCCTCGGTCGAGCACATCGACTTTTCGGGCGGCCTCGTCGGTTCTTACACCCAGATTTCGGGTTCTGAGTAAGGGTCTGGCGCGTGAAAACCGCTGCTGTCTTGTCAGCCGAGCCGTGCGGACTCGATCTCGAAATGCCCGCGCGTCCCCTCCCAGACCGGTGAGCCGGTTATTTCGATCGGCCGATCCATATGGGGGCCGTCGGTCACGAGCGTCTCGAATTCCCCGCCTTCCCCGAGGACGTGTACCCCGTATGCTTCATTGCGTTCAGCGAGTTCGTCCAGGGCCTCCCGATCGAGTGTTCGGCCGAGCCAGCTTTGGTCCAGTCCCCGGGCGGCTACCTGGATGATCGTGATTTCGAAGCCTGCATCGAGCATCCACTCACCCAGCGCGAGTGGCTCCTCGTGCCAGAGTGGGGCGTACATGTCGATCCCGAGGCGTTCGCACATGTCCGTGATCCTCGTGGCCTGAAACTCGCTTTCGATGGCCCCGACAGTGAGACCAGCGAGACCACCTTCCATGTCCGCATCAAGCTCCTCCAGCGCTCCTTCCAGCGGTTCGATCTCTCGATCTCCTTGCGTTCCCGAATCGTGGCCTGTCACGTCTGGGGCCTCGACGGTCGTCACTGGCACCGAAATGCTCGCTCCAGCGAGTTCCACGAGCCGGGTGGCCGGGACGTGATACATATAGGAATCACCTGTCGCGTGAACCGTGAGGAGTCGATCGACGTCCAGTCCCGCCTCTTGGGCCCGATACAACGCCGCGGCGGAATCTTTTCCCCCGGAGTAAAGACTCACCCACGACCCTTTTGCCATACTCGAATCACCGCCCCCACCGGGAAATATGGTCCGGCTCAGTCCGAGGCGGCCGCCGAGTCCGTGCTCAACCGGGTTGCCACCCAGATGCCGCCCAGACTGACGAGGATACCGAGGAGGACAAAGGCGCCCAGTCGGTGTTCCGGGGCCAAGGTCAGGCCGCGGATCGTCAGCGCGCCGATGCTCGTTGGCTCGACGACGATCCCCCCGATGAGGTCCGCTCGCTCCAGGAAATAGGCCGCAAAGCCTCGTACCACGAGGCCCATTGCCAGGGCACCAAAGGGGAGGTTCAGGGAGGCCATGCGGAGTCGATCGTCCCGAAGCAGTTCGTCGACCAGTCGTCCGATCGTGGCCGAGATCGCCCCCAGCGCGATCCACGGAACGCTGTAGTAGGCAAAGGCCATCACGGTCACGAACTGCATCGTATCCAGGCCGAGTTCGGAGATCCCGAGAACGCCCACGAAGACCCCAACGAGGGCGAGCCCGGCGGCGATCACCGAGGTAACGATGGAGATCCGCCCCGAGTAAAGCGCGTCCCGGGCCTGGGTCGAGAGCCCGGCGAGCCGCTCGTCGACCCCGAACCCTCGATACAACAGAAAGGTCCCGATGACCGCCGTGATCGAGCCGATTGCCACGGCCACGTCGCTCAAAAACAGGATCGCCGGGAACACCAACATTACGATCCCGATCGGGACCAGGACCGTTCCCCGCAACTCCTCGTCCGCGAGGAACTGCTTCAGGAGGTAATAGGTCGATTCGAGGTCCCGGGCCTGTCTCACAACGACCCGATCGACAGAATCGACCTGTATCCGACTCTCGATGATCGGCAGCAGGCGCTCGTCCTCCGTGCTGTCGATGACGACGACGGCCGCGTCCGGGTCATGTACCTCGATTAGCTGGTCGATCTGGTCCGCGATGGCCTGGTCGGCCGAGACCACGCCCTCCGTGTTCCCCGAAACGATCGCGACGGTTGCGTCGTCGCCCTCGGATTCGATGTCCCGGCCAACCGAGAGCGCCTCAAAAAGGGTATTGACAGTCGAATCCTCCGGATCCGCCATGCCGAGGTCCTGGATCACGCCCGCGATCGTGTCGGTCCCAGCGACGGGGAGAGACACGTCAGTCAAGCCGGGGACGTCGCCGGTTCGGTCGATGGCAACGACCAGGGTCCGCATCCATCTCTGAATCCGCCCCCATGGGATAAAAACGTCCGGTGTCCCGGCTACAGGTGCCCGTCCGGTGTCCCGGCTACAGGTGCCCGCTCTTCTGGAGTTTCCGCAGGTCCTCGGTGTCGAGGGTTTCGCCCTCTTTGAACCGCTCGTAGATCTCTTCGGCTTCCTCGCGGGCCTCCTCGCGTTTGGCGTCGCGTTTGTCCTTGCGCTGTTCTTCCTCCTGTTTGTCGAGTTCACGGAGCCGTTTTTGCACCTCGACGAAGGCCTGGTGATGGGCGTCAGCAGCCTCCTGGGCCTTGACGAAGGCTTCGTGGGTCTCGTCGGCCCGATCGCGGACGTCGTCGGCCTCCCGGTAGGCCTCGATCATCTCGTTGTGGTGTTTCTGGGCGCGGTCCGCGAGTTCGGTCACCTTTTCGTGGTGTTTGGACGCTTCGGCCCGCACCGTCTCGGCCTCTTCGACGAACTCCTCGAGGTCGTCGTTCTGGTCGAGTTTGGCTTTGCGGTCCTGGTACTCCTCCCGTTTGTCCTCGATTTTCTCGATGAGTTCCCGCTCCTCGTCGGTCGAGAGGACTTCGGTCTGCTGTTTGAACTCGAGGTCCTCGATTTCCGATTTGAGGTCCTCGAGGTCCTTGCCTTCGTCGAGTTCCAGGTCCGCCTTCATGTCCTCGACCTTCTCGAAGAGCTCGTTCGCTTTCGCGTTGAGCTCGTTACGGACTGATTTGTGCTCCTGGACGCGGTCGTTGAGCGTGTCCCGGATCTCGCGGTGTTCCTGCGCGCTGTCGACTTTTTCCCGCGTCTTCGCGTTGAGTTCGTCGCGTTTGGACGCGCGGGAACTCGCGAGTTGGTTCAACTCGTTGCGGCGGTCCCTGAACTGGCCGGCCTTTTTGATGAGTTGTCCCTTCGATTTTTCCTGGAGCTCTTCGTCCGTGATGAGTTCTTCCGCACTCGATACCGTGATTTCAACTTGTTCTGCCATTGGTTAGCCCTCGATTCCATACTGTCACGACGTTCGCGTGGCCTCGGCTCGTCGGTCCGGAACCAGCGTGTGAGAACCTTCGTTCGGTTGTCGGGCTGTACGCGAACACTCGTGACCTTCTGGTAATTTCACGTAGCCAAGGACCCTGATTAAGTGTTTCGCTGTGTGGGCGTCCAGTTTCACTTTCACTCCGCTCCTGGATCGCATTGAGGTGGGATGGGACCCTCTGTTGAACTATGCTCCCGGATCTCGCGCTCACTTGCACCCGCTGTGGGGCCGACCTCGATGCGGCGGACCGACAGTTGACGATGCGAACGCCGGATGGGCTCCGCCACGCCTACGAATGTTCCTGTGGCGCCATTACCATCACCGTGGCGACCGAATCGAAGGCAATCGTTGGCGAGCCCTGATCCGGTGGAATAACACGACTGAAAGGGCCGGACCTGGTACGGATTCTCGATGTCAATCTCCCAGAAATTCACCGCCAAGGGGCACGAGAACGTCACCGCGACACATGAAAGCACGCTCGAAGTGACCACTGAGGACTTTCTCACGCCGGCTGGCGATTGTATTCTCGGCATCGAGGCCCCGCTGGCGCCAGCCGATCTCTCCGAAGACTTCAAACAGGCTGCGCAGAAGGAATCGGCCTCGATCGAGATGTCACTCGAGGCGGGGGACCGGTCGGTGACAGTCACTGGCCGCGGCGATCCCGACCTCACGTTCGAGGATACGGTCAGCATGGTCGCGAGGACCAGTGAGTACGTGGACGACCGGACCATTATGGTCGAGGCGGATGCCGCCGCGGCCGATCTCGATCGGGAATTCGTCGATTTGCTGGCTGACGGAGCTGACGTTGCCGTCCAGCTCACGGTCGAGTGAGGTGACGGTTTTCCGCAACCGCCAGTCTTGACGGTAATCGTCGTGTAAGACTCGTATGACCGACGCTGGCGAACCTGAACACAACATCGCCGGGGGCCAGGGGAACGGTGCCCATCCCGCGAGCGGGCAAGCGGCCGAGGACCCTGCTACCCGTGCCGAGGCGGTCGTCGACAGGTTGGGCGACCTGTACTGGCGAACGACGTATGGCGGCCAACAGGCGTTTGAATCACTGGTCCGGACGATCCTCTCGCAGAACACGAGCGATCAGGCGAGCCAACCGGCCCACGATGCGTTGATGGACCGATTCGACGACGGCTCGCTTGCCGAGTCTCTGGCGAACGCCGATCAGGACACAATCGCGACTGTCATCCGGCCAGCCGGACTCTACAATCAAAAATCAGCTGTCATTCAACGCACGGCAGCCCATGTCCTGGACGCGTACGGGAGTGCGGACGCGTTTGACCGCTACGTGCGGGAGGAGGACGCAGTAGAAGTGAGGGACACGTTGCTCAAGCTCAAAGGCGTCGGTCCGAAAACGGCGGACTGTGTCCTTCTCTTTGCGGGCGGCCGAGATGGCGTTTTTCCGGTGGACACCCATGTCCACCGGATTTACCGCCGGCTCGGGATCGCGCCACCCGCGGCCGACCACGAGGAGGTCCGTGACGTGCTCGAATCCCAGGTGCCGCCTGAAAAGTGCGGGTACGGCCATACGACGAGCATCCAGTTCGGGCGGGAATACTGTACAGCGAGACAGCCCGCCTGTCTCGAGGCCGACACGTCGTGTCCGCTGTTCGATCTATGCGATCGTGTGGGAATCGATCACGACGCCGGTACCGTTATTGATCCGGCCGAGGTCGAGTCCTGATTACACGAAGCGGAAGGTCTCGAGGTTCTTCGGGGCGAAGGTACGGATGTCGTACTTGTGATAGAGCGCGGAGGAAAGCTCCTGGGTCGACCGTTCGTCGCCGTGGACACAGAGGATCTTCTCCGGGCGCGGATTCATCGTCTTCACGAAGTCCTCCAGGCCCTGCCGATCCGCGTGGCCCGAGAACCCGTCGACGGTTTGCACGTCGATGTCGAGGTTGACCCGCTCGCTACGACCGCCACCCTTCGAAAGCGGCACTTCGTCCCAGCCGTTCTGGATACGTCGCCCGAGGGTCCCCTGGGCCTGGTACCCGACAAAGACCATCGTGGAATCGGGATCCGGGCCGAGATGTTCGAGCCAGGACATGATCGGCCCCCCGGTGACCATCCCCGAGGTCGAGAGGATGACTGCAGGACCGCCGTTCGTGATCTCTCGCCGTTCGTCCTCACCGCCATCAATCTGGTTGAACTGCTCTGCGAGGAACGGGTTCCCGTCGTCGTGGAAGATGCGATCCCGGAGGTCGTCCCGGAGATACTCGGGATAGGTCGTGTGGATGGCGGTTGCCTCCCAGATCATCCCGTCCAGGTGGATCGGGACTTCGGGGATGTCACCGGACCGCATCGCCTCCTCGAGTACCAGCATGATCTCCTGTGACCGGCCCACCGCGAACGCGGGAATGAGGACTTTTCCGCCCTGGTCGACGGTCTCGTTGATGATCCGTTTGAGATCTTCTTCGGCCTCTGCCTGATCGGTCTGGTAGTCGTTGCGGCCTCCGTATGTTGACTCCATAATGAGCGTTTCGACCCGGGGGAAGTCGTTGACGGCGCCGTTAAACAGACGCGTGTCTTTGTAGTGTATGTCCCCGGAGAAGGCGACGTTATAGAGCCCGTCGCCGATGTGGAAATGAGCGACGGAGGAGCCGAGGATGTGGCCGGCGTTGTGCAAGGTGAGCTTGATGTCCGGGGCGATATCGGTGACGTCCCCGTACTCGAGTGGAATCGTGTGCTTGATCGCCTCTCGCACCATTTCTGATTCGTAGGGTGGGGTGCGCCCTTCCTTCGCCGCTACGTCCAGATAATCGAGGGTCAGCAGTCCCATCAGATCCCGCGTCGGTTCGGTCGTGTAAATCGGGCCGTCGTACCCGTACTTGAAGAGCAGCGGAACCAGTGCCGAGTGGTCCAGATGGGCGTGCGTAAGCACGACTGCGTCGATATTTGTCGGCCCGGCCCCCAGCGCTTCCGGCATCTGGAGGTACGGTACTTCATCGGAACCGGGCTTGTCCCCGGCGTCGATGAGGATTCGGGTTTCCGGTGTCGAAAGGATGAACGCCGCGCGGCCCACCTCGCGGGAACATCCGAGTGTCGTGACCCGAACCCATTCGTCGTCGGACATTTCTTCGCGGTGAATTTGGCGCCCGACCCGTTCGAGCACGTCACGTCGCTCCTCGCGCTCCTGTTTGAGGAAATTCCGTACGTTCGAGACCGTCGAGGATTCGATCGGCGGGGTGCGAACGACTTCGGGAGTCCATCCCGACTCCTGGGCGATCTCTCGAAGCGTACTGCCGTGTCGACCGATCACGAGGCCCGGCTTGGCTGCCTCGATCACGACCTCGCCGGTGTCCTGATGGAAATCGAGGTCCGTGACCTCGGCGTCGTCCGGGATGACGTTCAGAATGGCTTCCCGGGCCTGGTCAGGACGTGTCAGCACGGCTGGATCCGGGCGGACGGTGATGCGTTTGCGCAGTTGACTCGCGAGGTCTCGAATGAGGTCCCCATTTCGGGCAAAACGCTTGGGGTCCCGGGTGTAAATGACGAGTTCAGGCCCCTCGTATTTCACTTCGGTCACCGAGATGTCTGGCGGTACCGCTTCAGTGATCGTCTGCTGGAGTTCTTCGAGTTTTCGGTCTACAGCACTCATTGTCGAATCAGCCGGTGTCGGTAGTCGGTCATAATCAGGTACTGGGTCCCGATCGATCGGTTCGGGCGGTCCACGCGGAGTGGTAAAACATGGACCGATCCCGTCGCGGGACGACCGGAAGAACCCGCTCTACTCCGGGTTTGGCGTTGCCTCGTATAAAAATCTTCCCAAGAATCCGCCAGTTGACGATTTTCCAGGCGTCCGACTCGTTACGTCATCGAGGCCAGCCTGGCGATATACACGAGGCTCACCAGATGGTCTGCAGTCTCGAAGGTGTGATGTCGCTCCGGTGGCGCCCCGTCCTGGAAGACCCTCACGTGCTCGCGGAGTTCGTCGGCGGCCGTTTCGCTCAGCCAGCCGATATCGACGTAGTATTCGAGTGCGTCCAGCGTCTCCCGGGACCCGACCCGGTCGAGCGCGAACTGAAGCCACTCGAACAGCGTGAGCCGGGCCGCATATTGGTCGGGAACGGTTTCCAGGTAGGGGCGTTCCAAGTCGGCAGGGTTTGCACCGCCCTGCAGCAGGATCAGTTCCTTGAGCTGGGCTTTCGGGAACTCCGACTGGCCCTCGGCCTGGGCGGCCAGGTCGCGTCTGAGGTCTTCGATGTCCTGATCGCGGTCCCGCTTCTGGTCGCGGGCGGCCTGGCGGAGTTCTTGGGGGTCGTATTCCCGGGGGTTCATCGTCATGGTGGCCTCGATGGGATCGTTAATGGGAGGTACACGGGTCCTACCCTTAAAGTATTGGGCCGCTCGGGCCGATCCAGTCCCACTGAGTCCAGTATCGATGGCCCCAGAACGCGATGATGACCCCTAATCCGAATCCGGACGCGTGAGAGAAGATGTTCGTGATGGTCTGGCCGGCGAACGGATCAGGGGGGAAGAGCGCGATGAAATAGCCAGTCAGCATGGCCGTGACCGCAATACCGAGCAGGATGACGACACTCACCGCAGTCCAGGGAATGTGACTGCCACCCCTCAATATTCGTGCCAGGCCATCCAGGATGACGACTGCAAATGCCGCCCCAGCCAGTGTTCCGAGTGTGTGGATCGATGGTGATCCAACGATCGCAAGCAACCCACTGAGTGCGAAAATGAGGACTGCCCCACCGATGGAGATCGCCGCGCGGGAATCGAACTGCCGTCTGAGAACTCCCAGATAGAGCACATACAGGAGGCCAAGAAGGCCGGCAACCGCTGCGGAGGCACCTCGAGTGGTGTAGGAAAAGTCCGGATTGATTGCAGTGAATGCCACCGTGCTGATAATCGTCGAAAGGAAGGGGATGACGAGGAAAATCGCGAGCACGGAGAATCTGAACCACC
>CAZVCA010000009.1:0-23180 GCA_964626045.1 uncultured Halobacteriales archaeon
CCCTCGCTGCTCGCAAAAACGTGGGGAAAAACCGCTAGCGGCTGTTGAATTGTGAAAAAAAAAAAACGCTAGCGGCTGCTGAAATGGCGGATTTTCTTCATGTGGTTGATTGAGGGCTCATTGGTGGTCCAGCTTTCAGCAATAGCATCTACTCATGGGCCCCGTGATCGGGGCACAAACAGGCAGGTAGCGGTACCAAAACCCGACAATATACCCATAATTCTTTACCATTGGGCTCGAATCGGGTTCATATACAGAATTACCATGCCCACAGACAAATCCCGCGGCCTCATGGGGCAATACGAAAACCTGCTCTGGGGCGTCATGGACGCCCTCGGGATCACCCAAACCGTCGAGCGAAAGATGCTCATGGCGACCATGCTGCAGTTCGGCGCCATCGTCACCATCTTCGTCCTCGGCGTCGCCATGATCGGTGTCCAAAGCATTCAGGAGGTCTTTTCGACCGCCGAAATCGCGACGTTCGGTGTCGTCTTCGTCCTGGCTGTCGGCGCCCTCCTGAATACGATCCTCATCCTCAAACGGGACTTCGTCACACCGGTCGAGGAAATGAAGGATATCGCCGGATCGATCGCCGAAGGCGAGCTCGACAATACCGTCCCGGAGACCAATCAGCGGGACGAAATCGGCGATTTGTTGCGCCACTTCGCTCGGATGCACGGATACCTCCAGACCGTCGGTGCCCAGGCCGATGCGCTCAGTCGCGAGGAATTCGATGCTGAGGTCCTCGAAGCGGATGTCCCTGGCAGTTTGGGGGCGTCACTCTCACAGATGGAGGCGAATCTTCGAGAGCGGATCGAAGACCTCGAGGAAAAACGCCAGGCCATCGAACAGCGCAACGCCGAACTGACCGAAACCGCCGAAAGCTACCAGCGAACCATCGGCCGCGTGGGCAGCGGTGATCTCACCCAGCGCCTCGATGCGAACACGGATCACGAGGCCATGGAAGGGATCGCACGGGCGTTCAATGACATGGTTGATGAGTGGGAATCGGTGCTGGCCGACCTCATCGACTTCGCGGACCAGGTCGCGGCACAGAGCAACTCACTCGAGACAAACGCCGACGAAGTTCGGAACGCCAGCGAGGACATCAGCGAGTCCGTCCAGGAGATTTCAGCAGGGGTCGACGAGGAAAGCCATCAGCTGGACCAGGCCTCGAACGAAACAGAGAACCTCTCCGCGACGATTCAAGAGATCACCGCCTCCTCGGACAACGTCGCGACACTTACCGACCAGACCGCCGAGGTCGGAGAACGAGGGGAGGAGGCCGCCAAACAGGCCGAATCCGAGATGGAAACGCTGCAGGAGCGAAGCGATGCCGTGACCGAAGCTGTAGGCACCCTGAACGAGACGCTCGAAGAGATCGGGGACATCACGGACGTCATTCTCGACATCGCCGATCAGACGAACATCCTGGCACTCAACGCCGGGATCGAGGCCGCGCGGGCCGACGCCAGTGGTGACGGCTTTGCCGTCGTCGCCGAGGAGGTCAAATCGCTGGCCCAGGAGACCAAAGAATCCGCCGAAGAGATCGAAGGGCTGATCTCGGAGGTCCAGGAACAGTCCCAGGCGACCGTCACCGAGATCGAGGCGATGGACGAGCGGGTCGAGAGCGGGGCCGAAACGGTGAAGAAAGCGACCAATGCCTTCGAGGAGATGGCAGACAACGTCTCGGAAATCAACACCTCGATCAAAGAAGTGAACGACGCCACCGCAGAACAGGCCGAATCGATGCAGGACGTCGTCGCAATGATCGAGGACATCGCAGCGATCAGCGACCAGACGGCCGCGGAGTCCCAGACCGTCGCCGCGGCTGCAGAAGAGCAGGCAGCGACCCTCAACGAAGTCGCGGACAATTCGACCGATCTCGCGGACAAGGCCGACGAACTCAAATCAGAACTCGCCCGCTTTGACACGAGTGGCAGTTCGACGAGTCGGAGCAGGAGTGCTCGCCAGTCGGGAAGCACCGCAACCAGTCGATCCGAAACGGACGACTCCGGCTTTGACTTCGGAACGAGCGAGGAAACGTCGGAGAACGTCTTTGAATCGGACGACGAGATTTCGGCCTCGACGGACATGAGCGCTGGCGCGGATTCGATGGAGTGGGAGTCACTGGCGACGGACGGAAGCGGCGACGAGTAGGAGTCCAAACGGATTATTCAAATGCCCGCATCCTATACGGGTTACTATGGCGAAGTATTCCACCGGCCGCACCGGCGGCGGTGGCGACGGCGGAACCTGTGAGCTCTGCGGGTCCGCCACCGACGATCTCAACACGGTGACCGTCGAAGGGGCGACACTCTCAGTCTGTAATGACTGTGCAACCCTTGGAGAGTCAAACAGCCCTGGACAACCTGACACGGAACGTGATGAACGGGAGAGCCGGGGCAAGCGGGCTGCCAGAAATACGGCCAAAGCCTTGGATGCGGTCAGCGGGGATTCGACCCACTGGGAAGAGGAAGGCACCAATTACGAAGGCGACCGGCTCCCATATCTCGTCAACGACTACGGAAAACGGGTCACAGAGGCCAGACAGGAAGCGGGGTACCAGCGGGAGGAACTCGCCGAGGAGATGGGAATCGACGAAAACGACTTGCTCGCCGTGGAACAGGGCCGCGCGACCTCCGCCTCGGTCGGGGGCTCCCTCATCCAGGCGCTGGAAGCAGAACTCGAGGTCGATCTCGTCGACGAATAGGCCGCGACCGACCGGCTTTTTACCCGCCTCTATCTGAGTGTGAGTATGGCTGAATCACGCGGACCGAACGAACCGTACGTCGCCGAATTCGAGGCGACGGTGGACGAAATCGAGGGAACAGACGTCCGCCTCTCGGGCACCTACTTTTACCCCCAGGGCGGAGGCCAACCAGCAGACCGCGGGATGATCGGCGGAATCGCCGTCACCGACGTCCAATCCGTCGATGGCGGCGTCGTTCACACCCTCGAAACGTCACCGGGCTTTGACGTCGGAGACACCGTCGATGCCGTGATCGATCGCGAATTCCGCCAGTACACGATGCGAGCCCACACGGCCAGTCACGTCCTGTATGGAGCAGGCCGGCGGATCTTCGAGGACATCGGGTATGGCGGCTTTGGGATTACCGACGAGAAGGTGCGGGTCGATTTCACGACCTCGACTGACGTCGACGACGACATGCTGGTCGAACTCGAACGCCTGACCAATCGAACCGTGTGGGATTCCAGGTCGGTGACCTGGGAAGAGTTGCCTCGGGAAGAAGCCCTCGAAATCGACGGGATCGCCTTCAATACCGCGACCGAAGAGGGAGTCATGGCGTCGGCCGACAGCATCCGGGTCGTCACCATCGACGACTGGGACGTCGCCGCCTGTGGCGGCACCCACGTAGCGAACACCCGCGAGATCGGCCCGGTGACGGTCCTTGAACGCTCGAATCCGGGCGAAGGGCTCACACGGATCGAGTTCGCGGTCGGCCCGTCCGGCATCGAAACCCGCGCAGACAACCACCGAGCGGCGAGGCAGGCCGCCGGCGAAATCGGGACCACCGTCGACGAACTCCCCGACGAAGTCACCCGGTTACAGGACACGGTCGAAGCTCTCGAAAACGAACTGGAGACCTACAAAGACGCCGCGCTCGAGGACACGCTCCGCGATCTCGACGAGGTCGGCGAGTGGCGGGTCGGCACGATCGAGGGCTTTACCGCCAACGAGGTGGGGGACCGGATCCAGAGCCTCGTGGGCGAGACAGGGCCAGTCCTTGCTGTCACCGGCGGTGAAGGACGGCCCTTCGTGGTCGTTGCAACTGACGGATCCGTCGACGCGGCAACCGTCGTCGACGCCGTGACAGCGGAGTTCGGCGGCGGTGGGGGCGGTGGTCCGACGTTCGCCCAAGGGGGCGGTCTCGACGCGGACACGGAGACGGTCCGTGAGTTCCTCGTCGAACGAGCCGAAACCGGAATATAGTCGGCACCCCTACGAGCGAATATGCAATCAAATGGGCTCCGTATCCAGGTAATCCGGCGAGCGAGGTGGCGCTGATGCCCTGGGGCGTCCACAGCGAGTACAACGACGACGGCGGCCCGGAGGTCGACATCGACGAGGACCAGGAGGACGTCAAGCGCGACCGGGAAGGTGAGGAGCGGACCGAGGCGTTCGACGTCGACGATGCCCTCTCGCGATTGAATACGGACACCGAATAGCCGGTCGGCCGTTTCGGGCGTGTTTTTAACCCCTTCCCACTCCCAGCGGTGCATATGGGTGGAATCGGGGACCTCGAAGCGATCGCGCGGCAGCGTCCGATCACGATGTTGACGGCCTATGACGCCCCCACGGCCCGGTTCGTCGAGGCAAGCGGCATCGATATCATCCTCGTTGGGGACAGCCTCGGAAACACGATTTTGGGATACGATTCGACGATTCCAGTCACCCTGGAAGAGATGAAAAGCCACACAGCCGCTGTCGTCAGAGCGACCGAGGAGATTCCAGTCGTGGCGGATTTGCCGTTTCTGTCGTATGGCGCCGACCGGCAAGCGAGCATCGAAAACGCGGCCTCGATGCTCAAAGACGTCGGAGCAGACGCCGTCAAACTCGAAAGTGGCCCGCACACCGTTTCCTTGACCGAGCAGCTGACCCAGCTGGGCGTGCCGGTGATGGCCCACGTCGGCACGCGACCACAACACGCGGCTGCCGAAGATGGGCTCTCCCAATCGGGGCAGACAGACGAAGCGGCAGCCGAGATACGACACCACGCGATCGACCACGAAGACGCGGGCGCCTTCGCGATCGTCGTCGAGCACGTGCCCGAGGCGATTGGTGAGGCGGTCACTGAGGCCGTGGACGTGCCGACGATTGGGATCGGAGCCGGGACCGGGACCGACGGCCAGGTACTGGTTCTCGCTGATGTCTTGGGGCTGACCGACACTCGCCCACCGTTCTCGAAAGCGTTCGGGGACGTCGCCGCCGACATGCGAGAGGCCATAACGGCCTATCGAGAGGCTGTCGAAGAAGGGCAGTTTCCCAAGGAGTGACGGACCGACGGATACCCGGTCACCATCGGCCCCGGAAGTGCAAAACTACTACCTAATCACTACCCCGACGCCTTCGGTGGATTAATGGTCGGTAGATTTAAATAGGAGTATAGATTACATCGAGTTAGCATCATGAATACCAACGCGGAGATTCTGTCGGATGTACCAGTGCAGCGAGAGCAATTCGAAGATGGGGTACGAATCGTCGCGGACCTCGGTCCCGGTGTGAGGGAGGCAACCGTGGACGTCCTCGACGAGACGGCCATCGTCGTTGTTGGACGGGGGCCTACGGCCTCGCAGTTCGAAATCGAGCTGCCAGGGACGGGCGAGTCGGATACGTTTATCACGAACGGCGTCCTCACAATCGAGGTGACAAACGAATGAGCGACACATTGAAACTGGTCGTCAAACCGCTCAAACAGAAACACGCTGGCCGTGGATTGGCGGCGATCGACCGCCGGGCGATGGAG
Organism: uncultured Halobacteriales archaeon; assembly: GCA_964626045.1. Lineage (GTDB taxonomy): Archaea > Halobacteriota > Halobacteria > Halobacteriales > Halobacteriaceae > Halodesulfurarchaeum. The sequence continues at coordinate 5,490 of CAZVCA010000009.1, forward strand.
GAATTGGACCTCGAAAACGGCGATTACATCGTCATCGAAGGACCCCAACAGGGCCGGGCAGTCGCACGGGTCTGGCCGGGGTATCCCGAAGACGAGGGCAAGAACATCATCCGGATCGACGGGCGGCTCCGCCAGGAGGCAAACGCCGGCATCGACGACCGGGTCGAGATAACCAAAGCCGACATCAAACCGGCGGCATCGGTCACGATCGCGCTGCCACAGAACCTCCGGATCCGTGGCAACGTCGAACCGATGATCCGTGACAAACTCTCGGGCCGCCCGCTGACCACCGGGCAAACAGTGCACGTCTCGCTCGGGCTGGGCGGCATGGCGGCGGTCTCCGGCCAGCAGATCCCGCTCAAGATCGCGAGTACCGAACCGGAAGGGACCGTCGTGGTGACCGACTCCACGGAGATCCACATGAGCGAACAGCCCGCCGAGCAGATCACCGCGGGCCCGGAAGAAGTCGAGACACAGACCCCAAGCATCACCTACGAGGACATCGGCGGCCTGGACGACGAACTCGAGCAAGTCCGGGAGATGATCGAGTTGCCGATGCGCCACCCCGAGTTGTTCCAGCAACTCGGCATCGACCCACCGAAAGGGGTCCTGCTCCACGGTCCGCCGGGAACAGGGAAGACCCTCATCGCCAAGGCAGTTGCGAGTGAAATCGACGCCCACTTCCAGACGATCTCGGGACCCGAGATCATGTCGAAGTACTACGGGGAAAGCGAAGAGCAACTCCGTGAAGTCTTCGAGGAGGCCGAGGAGAAGGCGCCAGCGGTTATCTTCATCGACGAACTCGACTCGATCGCCCCGAAACGGGGAGAGACCTCCGGCGACGTCGAGCGACGGGTCGTCGCCCAACTCCTCTCGCTCATGGACGGCCTCGAAGAGCGCGGTGACGTCGTCGTGATCGCTGCCTCGAACCGCGTGGACGCCATCGACCCCGCGCTTCGGCGCGGTGGCCGGTTCGACCGCGAAATCGAGATCGGGGTGCCGGACCGCGACGGTCGCAAGGAGATCTTCCAGGTCCACACGCGTGGCATGCCCCTGGAGGACACCGTCGAGATCGACGAGTACGCCGAGAACACGCATGGCTACGTCGGCGCGGACATCGAACAGCTCGCAAAGGAGGCCGCGATGAGTGCGCTGCGCCGGATCCGGCCCGAGATCGACCTGGAGGCCGACGAGATCGACGCGGCGATCCTCGAGGATCTGACCGTCAGGGACACCGATTTCAAGGAGGCGATGAAGGGGATTACCCCCTCGGGCCTCCGGGAAGTCTTCGTCGAGATCCCTGATGTCACCTGGAAACAGGTCGGCGGCCTCGCAGACACCAAAGAGCGCCTCCGGGAGACCGTCCAGTGGCCACTCGAATTCCCCGAGGTCTTCGAGCAGATGGACCTGGATTCCCCGACAGGAATCCTCCTCTATGGGCCCCCAGGAACGGGCAAAACCCTCCTCGCCAAGGCCGTGGCGAACGAGGCCAAAAACAACTTCATCTCGGTGAAAGGCCCCGAACTGCTCAACAAGTACGTCGGGGAGTCCGAGAAGGGCGTCCGCGAGATCTTCGAGAAGGCCCGCCAGAACGCCCCGACCGTGATCTTCTTCGACGAGATCGACGCGATCGCGGGCAAACGAGGGCGCCAGATGGGCGATTCGGGCGTCGGCGAACGGGTCGTCTCCCAGCTTTTGAGCGAACTCGACGGCATCGAAGCCCTCGAAGACGTCGTCGTGATCGCGACGACCAACCGCCCAGATCTGATCGACGACGCGCTCATGCGACCTGGTCGGCTCGACCGGCACATCCACGTACCGATCCCCGACGAGGAGGCCCGCCGGGCGATCTTCGAGGTGCACACGAAGGACAAGCCACTCGCTGATAACGTCGATCTCGAGGACTTGGCCGCCCGGACCGAGAACTACGTCGGCGCGGACATCGAGGCCGTCTGCCGCGAGGCGACGATGCAGGCCACGCGGGAATTCCTCAACAGCGTGGCCCCGGACGAAGCCACCCACAGCGCGACAAACGTCAGGGTGACCGCAGACCACTTCGAACACGCCCTCGAAGAAGTGTCACCCTCCATCGACGAGGAGATCAAGCGACGATACGAGGAACTCGAAAAACACTTCGATAAGGCCCGAACCGAGCGGGACACCGCTGCCGACGATCAACTCGGTCGAACCTTCCAGTAGGCCACCGGCCAGGGAATCAATTTATTCGACGCGTTCGGCCGCGTCCCGCTCGAGAAGTGGGTCGGCGTTTTCACTCGGCAGATCGACGATGTCGTTTTCACCCAGTTCGTACGTCTGCGCGTCCACGCCGAAGATCTCGCCCACGTCAGTCATCATCCGGACGGTCGTTCGCTCAACGTCTGGTTCCGCTTCGTCCGCCGCGTCCGTCGTTGGGGCGTCGGTTGGCTCCGAGGAGGAATCATCCAGGTCGGGGCCCATCGCGTCGGCCGGACTCGTCTCGGCTTCCGTGATCGGATCCGAGCCGTTCGTGTCTGTCGACCCACCGGTCGGCTTCGAGGACTCGGCGTTTCCAGTCGGATCCTGCTCGGATGGGTCCCCATCCGCGTCGGCTATCGCCTCGTCGAGAAGATCCGATTCCGCGGTCTCGTCCAACGTGGTTCCGGTACCCTGGAACTGATCGAGGACCGCCGTCTTGTTCTCGCCGATCAGATCGACGAGATCGTCATAGAGGTCCTGCTCCTCGGCTGTCAGTCCCGACTTATTGCCCCCGTTGCCCGTCGCCGCCAGGGTCGCCTCGTCGACGAGTTTGCCGATCCGTCGCTCGTAGATGGCTTCGGCGATGTGCTCGGCGGTTTCGATCTCGTTCGTGAGTTCGCTCACCCGGGACGAGCGGAACGGATCATCGGCCTCGGCGGCCGCCTCGACCCGTTCGTTCCGAAGGGATTCGAGGTAATCAGCGACATCTGCATAGAAGGATTCCCGCAGCTCCTGCAGGGAGTCCGTCGACCGTTCCTGCCGTTTGACACGGTGTAATTCAGAGAGATCCATCCTTACGCCTGGGCTTTCTCGGCCCACCCGCGGGCCATGAGGAAGATGCCCGCGTACTCAGGTAGTTCCTGGTAGCCTTCCTGGACACTAAGGCTTTCCCCGTCGAACTCCAGCAGCGTGTCCCGGGTTACCTCGACCCCGATCTCGTGGCCGCGAAACGTCTCCGGGATCGCATCCGTAAGCGGGTCAAATGCCTCGATCTCGTCCCGTTCGAGGGGTACGACCCGGAGTCCGCTCCCCCCGTGAAGCGAGCCAGGCAGCCGGATCAGGCGATGGGTATCAGTCGTGACCGGTTCGTCGATCGGGGACGCGTCCATCTCGACGGTCCGCTCGATCATCGCCCGGACGATCGGGAGATAGGCCGGATGGACGTCGACGTTCCCGGCCCGAACGGCGGCTGAGTTCTCCTGGAGGACCGACAGGACCGCCTCGGCGTTCGTCTGCCCGACCCCCTCGAAGGATTTGAGTCGTTCGAGGGCAGCGTCCTCGTCCATCGGCAGCAGTTCCGCTGCGAGCTCCTGGAGCCGCGAGACGACGCGGCGACCCCAGCCGCCCCCGGTCGGCAGTGACCGTCTCGCCGTGGGCGTCTTGCGGCCCCGACCGCCGACTGGTTCCTCGCTGACGAGTGATTCGAGGGAGAGCCCACTCCCCCGGACGTATTCCACGACTTCGCGGCGCTGCTCGCGATCCAGCGACTGGATCGACGGGTCCCGAACGTGGACGTGATAGCCGCGACCACCTGAAAACGTAATTTGGAGCCGGTCGAACCCGAAGTCCCGTTCGAGAAGGTCGAGCAATTTGAACAGCGCTCCTTTGCAGGTCGCCAGCATCTCGGCGTAGGTGTCCTCGGTCGGGTCCACGCTTGGTAGATGATCGGCGTCCAGATCGAAGACCAGATCGGATCCGAGCCATCCTTTCTCGTCCATCGACCTGGCGCTTGGATCATCGTACCGGCCGGCCGAGAAGTACACGTGGCGGGGTTGCTCACGTTCGAGGAACGCAGCGAGGGTGCCGAGGTCGTGCACCGATCGGTGTCGGATCATCGTCGTGCCTGACCCCCCTTCCCAGGGTATGTATCCCCACTCGCGGGCCGTGGCATCCGGCGGTTCCGGCGGGGGCGACCGCCGGTAGAAATCGCCGAAACGGCCTTCGAGATAGGCCCTGGTGCGCTCCTCCATCGTTAGGGGAAAATACGGTTCCGCCGTGTAAGCCGTTTCGGCTTATCGGCCGAAGAGTTCGGAGAGCCTGGCGAGCAGGCGGTCACTGTCCCCAAGCCGCAGGTAGAAGGCGTCGGCCCCGTCCTCGTAGTAGTCCTCGATGCGGCGAACCCGCTCGAACCCCAGGTGTTCGTAAAAGGAGAGTGCGTTCTGGTTCGAGACACGGGCGTGACAAGACACGCCGTTGGTTTCGTCGGCGATGGCCGCGATGAGACGTTCACCCAGTCCCTGTCCCCGATAGTCCGGATGAATGCCGAGAAAGAGAATATACCCGTCACCCCGGGCCGCCGCAAAGCCGACGAGTCGCTCCTCGTCGAAGAAGGCATAGACCGTGGCCTTGCGGTAGGCGTCGGCGAAAAAACCCCATCGCTGTTTGAGGAGATCCTCGGCGTCCCGGATGTGCTCTTTGAGCTCCCAGGCCGCCTGGAGGCCCTCGTCTTCCCCCGGCGGGATCGTCCGCCGTTCCAGTGTGACACTCACTATACGTTGCTATCAAGTCCCGAAACATAATTCCACCGCCCGCTCGGAGGTTTAACATGGCCGTACCCACGGGTACCGGCGAGGACCCGACCAACTCATGACAGGGACCTACGACCTCCAGCCCCACACGGCGGACGTGGCGATCGAAGCGACCGGGGACAGCCTCTCGGCCGTCTTCGGCGCCGTCGCTGACGGGCTTGCGGCGGCCCACCTCGATGCAATACCGGAAACTGATGGCAAAGACGTCTCCGTTACCGTCAGCGCGGAATCCAGGACGGCGCTGCTCTTCGATTATCTCGACCGACTGATCTACGTCCGAGACATCGAGGGCGTGTTGCCGGTCGACAACCAGGCAACGGTGGGACGGAACGACGAGTGGCACCTCGAGGCAACTGCCCGGGGGATCGACACCGCCGCCGTTGCTGCGAGGGAGGTGAAAGGCGTTACCTATTCGGAGATGGACCTCAGCGAACAGGACGGCGAATACCACGCCTACGTCGTCGTGGACGTCTGAGATCCACTGATTCCCGCGAGCGGACCGGTTCCAGTGGCCACGAAGCCAGAGCTTTGTACGCCCGAATCGAAATGCGGCATATGACTACCTTCGAAGCCGATGGCATCAGCCTGGAGCAGGTCGGGCCGTATACCTGGGAGATCGCACAGAGTGGCGATATGAACGTCCCAGCCCGCGTGTACGCGAGCGAAGCCCTCCTCGAGGAGATCGCCGACGACAAGAGTTTGGGGCAGCTCCGCAACGTGACCCACCTGCCTGGCATTTACGAGCCGGCGATCGCGATGCCCGATGCCCACCAGGGCTACGGGTTCCCGGTGGGCGGCGTCGCGGCCATCGACGCCGAAACCGGCGTTATCAGCCCGGGCGCGATCGGGTACGACATCAATTGTGGCGTGCGGATGCTCCGCACGAACCTGACGAGAGCCGACATCCAGGGCACGGAAGCGGAACTCGTCGACGCGCTCTTCGACGGCATTCCGTCCGGGTTAGGGGCCGGCGGCGTCATCCAGGGGACGACGTCGACCATCGAATCCATCCTCGACCGGGGCATGCAATGGGCCCTCGAGGAGGGGTATGCCGTCGAAGCGGACCTCGAACACTGCGAGGACAACGGGTACCGAGAGGAAGCCGACCCGGCCGCCGTCTCCACGGAAGCCAAGGATCGCGGGCGCAACCAGATCGGCAGCCTCGGGAGCGGGAACCACTTCCTCGAGGTCCAGTACGTGGCCGACGTCTTCGACGAGACCGTCGCGACGGCCTACGGCCTAGCGGAAGACCAGGTCGTCGTCCTCATCCACTGTGGCTCCCGGGGGCTCGGGCATCAGGTCTGTACCGACTACCTCCGCCGGATCGAACAGGAACACGGGGACCTGCTCGACAGCCTGCCCGACCGTGAACTGGCTGCTGCGCCGGCTGGCAGTCCACTGGCCGAGCAGTACTACGGCGCCATGAACGCGGCCATCAACTTCGCGTGGGTGAACCGACAGCTGATCACCTACCAAACCCGACAGATATTCGCGGAGATCTTCGACCGCGACTGGCAGGACCTCGGTATGGACCTGCTTTACGACGTCGCCCACAACATCGGGAAAAAGGAAACCCACGAGATCGACGGGGAAAAGCGGGACGTCTTCGTGCATCGGAAAGGTGCTACGCGAGCGTTCCCGCCCGGCCATCCTGAGGTACCGGCAGCCTACCGAGAAGTTGGGCAGCCGGTCATCATCCCCGGCTCGATGGGATCGGGCAGCTACGTGCTCCGCGGCGGGGACCGCTCGCTGGAGCGGTCCTTCGGGTCGACCGCACACGGAGCTGGCCGGCTCATGAGCCGGACCCAGGCCAAACAGGAGTTCTGGGGCGAGGACGTCAAAGACGACCTCGAAGCCGACCAGCAGATCTACGTCCGCGCCCAGAGCGGGGCGACGATCGCCGAGGAGGCCCCTGGGGTGTACAAGGACGTGGACGAAGTGGTGCGGGTGTCCGACGAACTCGACATCGGCGATCAGGTCGTCCGCACGGTCCCGATCCTCAACATCAAAGGCTGAGAGAGGGAGTTTTTTGCCGGCTGGGGATCGAATGATGGTATGATCGACGAGACCGCCGAGGAAATCCGGTCGATGCGAACCCACAGCTCCTCGGTCGTCGCGGCAAACGCCGCCCACGCCCTCGAAGAGCTGCTCGACCGCGAGTATCCGAGCGTCGAGGCCTACCTCCGCGAACTCGAACACAACAGTTCGGCGCTGCGTCGCGCGAACCCCTCCCACGCCTCGCTGGTCACGACCCAGCGGGAAATCGTCGAGGCGGTCCGCGAGGCGGACCCGAGTTCGGTCGACGCGGCAAAAGCCCGCACCGAAGGGGCCATCGAAGAGGTCGTTTCGACGATCGAGACGGCCAAACACCGGGCTGCCGAACGCGTGGCCGATCGGCTCGAGGACGGGATGACTGTGCTCACCCACGATTACTCGACGACCGTCCTGGAGGCCCTCGAAGCGGCCGCCCGCGATGGCGCCCATCTGGACGTGTTCGTCACGGAGGCCAGGCCGCGACACCTGGGTCGCAAAACCGCCAGGGTGCTCGGGCGTATCGATCGGCTCGAGACGACCCTCATCGTCGACAGTGCAGCGGGGCATTACCTCCAGGAGGTCGACACTGTCCTGATCGGCATGGACTGCATCGTCGGGGACACGCTGTACAACCGGGTCGGAACCTACCCCATCGCGACGGCCGCAGCCGACCAGGGGGTGCCAGTGACGGTCGCCGGTTCCAGTGCGAAAATGGTCGACGGGGGTTTTCGCTTCGAGAACGACTTCCGGCCCCCGAGCGAAGTCATCCGGGAACCGCCCGAGGGTTTCGAGGTCGGGAATCCGGCATACGACGCGACCCCGACCCGGTTGATCGACACCATTGTCACCGAAACCGGGCCGGAATCCGTGTAACTGAGGGGAACGGGCCAGCCGCGAACCGGACAGGAGCGCTTATTCGAGTCGAGTTGTTAGGCTCGCTATGTTCGTCGGCCACGCCGCCCTCGCTTTTGCCCTCGTGGGACTGGGAGGGCTCGCTCTCGGCCGGTCCCGCGAGCAGGCCCTTTTGCTCGGCGTGATAGCTGCCCTCGCCGCGACCCTGCCGGATCTCGACGTGCTCTATGCGTTGCCGACACTGCTTGCGGGCACCGGCATGGCCGTCCCCGTGGAGGCGTTCTGGGACGGCGCCGCCGCCCATCGATCGCTGACCCACTCGCTCCTCGTGGCCCTCCCGATCGCGACAGGGATCGGGCTCGTCGCCGGGAAATCCACCCACCGAGTTGGCGGAGTCGGGATCGCCCTGCTCACCGGTGGCGTGCTGATCAGTCTGCCCGAGGGGGAGATCGTCGTCATCGCCCCCTTTATACTCGGGGCGCTGGCTCTCGGGGCCATCGCCCACCGGACGCCGGTTCCGTGGCCCGCTGTCACCGTGGTGGCAGCGATCGGCCTCCTCTCCCATCCCTTCGGCGACCTGGTGACAGGCGACCCGCCGTGGTTGTTGTACCCCGCCGGGTTGGAGGTAGTCACCGGCCGCGTGACCCTCGCGGCCGATCCGACCCTGCACCTGCTCGGCGCGTTTTTCCTGGAACTCGGGGCCATCTGGCTGGGCCTTTTCACCTACGCGCGACTGCACGAAACAACCCTCAAGCGCCAGATTCACCCGCGAGCGGCACTCGGGGCCCTCTTTGCGGGAAGTGCCTTCCTGATTCCCTCACCCACCCTCGAGACGTCCTATCAGTTCGTCTTCGGGGTGTTAGCCGTCGGCGGTGTCGGGTTCATGCCGAGAAAGCGCCGGGAACCACTCCCCTGGATCGTGACGGGACTCGCGGCGATCACTCTCGCGGGGCTTTCATACACGGGAACGTATCTGGTTTTGGGGCCATAGAGCGATGGATTCCTAACGGTCGGTGCCGAAAGACGGCCAATGAACGGTCGGACCGAGTTAGCAGCGCTGCTGGGAAACACCGATCTCAACGCGATCCTCAGTTGGGTCATGCTCGGCGGGCTGGCAATCGCCAGCGTCGAGAGTGTCCTGGATGGGGACTGGGTCTGGGTCGTCGTGACACTCGCAGTGCTCGCCCTCGGCGTGTTTCCGCCGGCGGTGTTTCGTGATCCGTTCGTCATGTTGCCCTGGGAAGTCCTCGGGCTCGTCGTCCTCCCGCTTTTCGGCCGAGGGCTCCTCATTGGACCCACCGCTGACGTTGCCGCCTTCCTGAGTGTCGCCGCGGTCGCGCTCGTCGTCGCCGTCGAACTCGACGTGTTCACGGCCGTTCGCATGACCGCGCGGTTCGCGATGATCTTCGTCGTCGTGACGACGATGGCGACTGCCGGGACCTGGGCCGTGTTACGCTGGCTGTCGGACGTGTTCCTCGGGACGAGCCTCGTCTACCCGAGTCCGCCACCGGTCTCCCCCGCCGTCGAGGAAGCCGCCCTGGAAGCACTCATGTGGGACTTCGTCGCGGCGACGGTCGGGGGTGTGCTCGCCGGGCTGGTCTTTACCCTGTACTTCCGACGGATCGCCCCCGGACACACCCGTTTGCCCCCCGACATCGCGGAGGGGCTCGAATGAAAATACGGGACCGACTCGGTGTGAGCCGTCGGCGACAGGCCCAGCTCAGTCGTCTGCTGCAGCTCTCACTCGTCGGTTTTCTCTTCGTCGGCCTGTACGAGATCGACGTCGGGATTATCGTCAACGCGGGATTTGGACTGGGTATTACCGGGCTCCCGGCGGTTTTAGAGCGGGACTACGAGATCCCGATGGACGCCGGTTTGACGTTGTGGATTACCGCCGCCGTCTTCCTGCATACCTTCGGCACGATCGGCTTGCCCTGGATGGACCTAAATTTCTATCAGACGATCTGGTGGTGGGACCACCTCACCCACGCACTTTCCTCCTCACTGGTCGCCGGTGCCGGCTACGCGACCGTCCGGGCGATCGATGCACACACCGACCATCTCAGTCTGCCCCCAAGGGTGACTTTCGTCTTCATCATCGTCCTGGTGATCGCCTTCGGCGTCCTCTGGGAGGTGGCCGAATTCGTCATCGCGCAGGTCTCGACGATCCTCGACGTCGAGCCGGTGCTCACCCAGTACGGGGTCGGGGATACGATGCTCGACCTGATCTTCAACACCGTCGGGGCGATCATCGTCGGTGTCTTCGCCACGACACGGCTGTCCCACGTGGCCGAAGGGATCGAACGGCGGTTGTCATGACCCCCGATTCGTTCGTATAGTTTTATCGGTGGTGAACGCCTACGATCGGGTGATGGTATTCAAGAAAATCACGCTGACTGGGACCAGCGAGGACAGTTTCGAAACCGCCGCCGACAACGCGGTCGATCGGGCCGAGGCGACCCTCGACAACGTGATGTGGGCGGAAGTGACCGAGATGGGCGTCGAAATCGCCGGCGCCGCAGACCGGGAGTATCAGGTGGAATTAGAGGTCGCCTTCGAACTCGAAGAACCGAGCGCCTAACTGGTTCACTCCCCGTCTTCGAGCCGCGTCGCAACACTCTCGACGTGTGCGTCTAACCCTTCGGTTTCCGCGAGTGTCATGACGGTCTCCGCGAGACTCGACAGGCCGTCCCGATCCAGCCGTTGGACCGTCGTCGCTCGGAGGAACGTATCGACGGAGAGGCCACCGACGAGTTTCGCCTGGCCACCCGTGGGCAGCACGTGATTCGTGCCCGTGGCGTAATCCCCGGCAGCAACAGGGGTCATTCCGCCGAGGAACACGGAGCCGGCGCTGTCGATATCCTCGAGAACGATTTCGGGCTCAGCCGTCTGGATGGAAAGGTGCTCGGCCGCGTAGGCCTCGGCAAAGGCCGTCGCTTCTTCCATCGACTCGGCGATCAGGATCGCCGACTGATCGCCATCCAGTGCCGCCTGGATCGTGTCAGTTCGGTCCCGCTCGGGGAGTTGGTCCTCGATTTCACTCCGGACCGCCTCGGCGACTGCCCCCGCCGTCGTCACGGTCACGGCTGATGTGTCCGGGTCGTGTTCGGCCTGGGCGAGCATGTCGGCCGCGACGGCCGCCGGATCGGCCGTCTCGTCGGCGATAGCGAGTAATTCACTCGGACCCGCCAGGAAATCGATCGTGACGTCCCCTTGCACTTCGGCTTTCGCAGCGGTCACGAAGCGGTTGCCCGGCCCGGCGATTTTCTGGACCGGATCCACGCTCTCGGTGCCATACGCAAGCGCAGCGATCGCCTGGGCGCCGCCGATCTGATAGACGGCGTCCGCACCCGCGATCTCGATGGCCGCAAGCGTCGCCGGGTGGAGTTCCTCGGCTGGGGGTGTGGCGACGGCGACGTGGTCGACGCCCGCCACCTTCGCCGGAATGACCCCCATGAGCACGCTCGAGGGATAGGCAGCCGTCCCGCCCGGCGCGTAGATGCCGACGCGTTCGAGAGGCCGAAACCGCCGGCCGAGCTCCCGGCCGTCGAAGTCCGCCCGCCAGTCCGTGGGGACCTGTTCTGCGTGAAAGGTTTCGATGTTCGCGGCGGCCGTTTCGATGGCCGCTTTGACCGACGGATCGATCCGATCGGCCGCGCCGGCGACGCGGTCGGTGATTTCGATCCGGTCGAGGTCGACCCCGTCAAAGCGCTCGCTGAGCTCGAAAAGGGCCTCGTCGCCGGCCGATCGGACCTGCTCGATGATGTCCCGGACCGTCTCCCGTTCGGATTCGACGCCCGCGTCGCGGTCGATCAAGGCCGCCCGTCGGTCGGGGTCGATGTCCACCAGGGCTCTCGGGGAAAGGTTCATGTCCCGATACTGGTGGGCCGGGAGGAAAACGATTGGCATCGACCCGCTCGGATGCCGCTTACTCCGAAATGTAGGGGTTCTCGCGCCAATCGACACCGCCGTCCTCGCCGTCACCGCCCTCGGCGGGCTCCTCGACGACTTCGACGGTCGCCGGAACGGGTTCTCCATCGACGATCTTCAATGGTTGCAACTCCCCATCGAGGGCGGTGATCGCGGTAAGGGTCCCCTCCGTGTCGGTGAGGGCGATCTCCGTGAGCACCGTGAACATTTGGTACTGTAGGGCGGTGTTCTGGAGCACGGCCTCGCGATCCCCGCTGAAGTTCGCCATCGTCACGAGTTCGCTCGGAATTTCTTCGTCCTCTTCGAGGGAATTCCACCGGCGCCCGCGCGGGGGTTCCTCCTCGTACACGCGTTTCTCCTCGATGCTCGCTTTGAGCTGGGCCGTCGGGGTGTACTTCCCCACCCCCTCCCCTGACGCGACGGCCTTGATCAGCAAGATGTTGTTTCGTCTCGTCCGCTCGAGGGACTCGATTTCCGGGGGGAGATCCGGATCATCGAGGTACGCCTCGAGATCCTCAAGCGGGAGTTCGAACGACGCGGAAAGTCGGAATACCTGACCAGTCATGTGTACCCGTTACCCCGAGGTCGCCACGTGTCCTCAGAGCAATCGAATCGTTCTACGAGCCCATTACTTATATGGTCCCTGTTCCAGCGGCAGCCGATCGTCCCGTTCACGGACCGGAGATCGGAGCGTTGAACTGGGTCCCTGCGCACCGAATCGTATGCGGCAAAGCGGGCGGGACTGGATCGAGACGGCAAAGCGCCTCCAGCGGGCGCTGAAATATCACGGCCTCCAGGTCCTTCGGCGACGGATTTCGAGCACGGATCGGCTGCTCCACGTGATGATCGTCTTCGTCGTTCCCCTGTTGCTCGCGGGGCTTACGTGGCTTTCAAACGCCGTTTCCGTCCTTCCGTTCGTCATCTATCCCCCGCTCGCTGCCGGCACCTACACCCTGTTTGCGGATCCCGAAAGCCAGTATGCCGACCCGAGACGGTTCGTCGGCGGCATGACCCTCGGCGCGGCGTCCGGTTGGGCCGCCCTCAGCTTTCTCACCGCCGTCTGGTATACGGTTCCACCGGGCCAGATGGAGGTCCATGCGGGCGCGACGGCCCTTGCCGTCGGGCTGACCGCACTTCTCACGTGGACCCTCGACCTCGAGGTGCCGACGTCGTTTTCGGCGGCCCTGCTGGCCCTGCTTGCCGGCCCATCCTTTCACTACGTGATCGCCATCGGGCTGTCCAGTGGCGCCGTCGCCATCGTGTACAGCGTCTGGCGGGAGCACATCTACGACCGACGCGCCGATTTCCTCTATCGGACGGCCCGCCGCGACGACCGGGTGTTGATCCCCGTCCGCGGGGTGCCTGCCGAAGAGGACACAGCCCTCTTTGGCGCCTGGCTCGCCGCGGCCCACGAGGCTGGCACGGTGGTCATCTATCGGGCCACGCCGGACCAGCAAATGCCGCCACCGGACGTTGACCCAGCATCCAAAGCGGGAGAAAACGGCATCGTCACAGTGGAGGCCGAAGGAGAGACGACGGCAACGCCGGAACTCGCGACCCTCGATCGGGTCCGCCGAACGATCGAAGAGACCGTCGACGTGCCGACGGAATTGGCCATCGAAACGGGGGATCCGGACGATCCCGCCACGGCAGTTGCAGCCGCTGCAGCCCTCGACTGTGACCTGATCGTGACGGGGCAGGCAGAGCCACTCCCCGAACCGACACCGTTTCTGACCGGGATCTTCGCCAGTCCGATCGACGCCGTCGCCTTCCAGCCGACCGAGGCGACGACGAGCTGGAGTCGGGTTCTCGTCCTGGTCCGCGGCCCCGGGCCGACAGCACGGGCGATGGTCGACTTCGCGACCCGAATCGCCGCCACGCCTGACCGGGTCAGTGTCGCCCACACTGTGGAAGGGAAGGAGGGACGCCGAGCAGCCGAGACGATGCTCACTGAACTCGTGGATTCGTTCGAGTCCGACATCGAAACCCGGGTCGCGACCGGCTCGGTGGAGGACTTCCTGGCTCAAAACGCCCGATATTACGATGTGGTGTTTATCGGGTCGAGTTCCGACCGATCGGTGGCCTCACGGATTCTCTCGCCACCGACCTTCCAGCACCTCGAGGAGGTGGCCGTGGACCTCGCTCTCGTGCACGTCGGCGACGGGAATCGGTAGCCAGTTAGGGACCCCGCTCGATCCTCAGGTATGACAAGCGAACGGACGATGATCGGGGTCCACACGATCGGCGCCGACGGAACGATTAGCCTCGACGATGCGGTCTTCCAGGAAAGCAGCCTGGAACGGGAGGGAAACTGCTTGGTCGTCGCCTCGCCGGACGGGGGCATCAACGTCATGCCGGTGACGACGGGTTTCGAACCGAGTCCGAGCGGCCAGTAGCGCTCAGCTGAAAAACCAGCCGCCGTCCTCCTCGGTCCCCGAATCGCCCTCGTCCAGGCGACCCTCGGCGGCCAGTTCGGCGTCGATCTCCTCCTGCGTGAAATCGAAGAAGTGTCGTTCGGGTAATTCGACGTCGAGCACCTCGAGGGTCGTCTGGCGACCTTCGTTGTCGAAGGCCTTCCAGTCGCCCCACCCGTAGGGGGCTCCCACGATGATGTGGACCTGCCCCTGCCCGAAGGTCGCGAGGTCCTCGTCGCTCGGTTGGAGGACGCCATTTGGATGAGAATGCACAGAACCCACCGACCGCATGTCGTTTGGCTTCATGTGAGATCGTACCGAGGCGCTGACTGGGCTCGATTCCGTTCCCGGGATCACGAGCACGTCCGTGATCACCTGGCCGGTTCGGTCGATATCGAGTTTGCTCGCGTCCTCGGTCCGGAGAAACCCCATGTACTCGTTCGGATGGGTCTCCTCGCAGGCCTCCAGGGTGAACTCCAGGGTCTCCCTGGCGATCCCGAGCAGGTCACTCGAACGAAACAGCCCCATTCACCGGTGATAGCGGGAGCAGTTCCCTAAGCGTTCCGGGCGAGGAGCGCACCGCGACGAGCTATTGGGCTGCCCCGGCGTCGACCACCCGACCGAGAAAGAGGATCGCTCCCGTCGGTCGGTCGCGGATCGCAAAGACGAACGGCCGGTCCGCCACGAATTCGGCCGTTTCGGATGGGGCCGAGGTATACCCGACGACGGCACCGGTCGCCGCCGCTGCCTCGGTCCCGGTCTCGTCGACGGTGATATCCGTATCGTGAAAGACCTGCGAGAGGTACAGTCGTTTTTGGGTCCCGGAGAGATCGGCCATCCCCGAAAAGTCGGCGGCCGACTGCTCGAAGGCGGCCTCCATCCCAAGGGCCTTGAGCGCCCGCCGGAGCCCGTGGCTATCCGCAAACGAGAACTTCGGGATCGTCACGTTGGTCTCTTGCCGTTCGAGGGAATCGACGATGGTTTGGACGCGTTCCCCGTCGAGTTCAGCCTCGAAATCCCTGACGGTCCCTTCGGCTGGGAGGATCAGCAGCATCGAGACATCCGCTCCGAGATACGGCAGATCGATGGCTTTGATTCCATTTGTTTTCGCGAAGGCGGTCGGCCCGGTTTTGTGCATCATCGGGACCGTTGCTGGAGCGCCGTCCAGTGGGGTAAAGGTCCCCGATTCCGTGTCCGCTTTGTCGAACGGATCCTGCCAGTTGGCTTTGAAGTAGACGGCGTTGGTCAGGACCAGCCGGGTGAGCGTGGTCAGTGAGCCCTTCGGAAGGAGTTCATCGATACGCGCTGCTGTCTGCTCGGCCACCCACTCGTTGATCGTCTGCCGAGCCGCTTCCGGGTCTCTTCGGTAGTCGACCTCGTTGAGCCCGCCACCGTAGTGATCCGCGAGGATCTGGCGGTATTCATCATCGAAGGGGAAGTCCTCTTGTCCCCAGACGGCGTTGACGAGGGACAGGTCGAAGGGGACCGGTTCGTCGCTCTCGTCGAATTTCGCTGGGAGTGCCTCCGGATCCAGGGCTTCGCTCCGCTCGTTGAGGGCCCGCTGGAGGGCGTTAAACGTCTCGTGAAGCGGCCCTTCGAGAGTGTAGTTGAGTGTCGAGGCCATTTCGGTCCGCGTCTCCCCCCGGGCGCCGGCGTAGGCCATCGCGAGCGCGGTGCTAACACTCAGCGGTGAGACAAGGCCGTTTTCCGTGGCCGATTCGTCGGCAATTTCCCGGTAGAGATCCATCGAAAAGGTATTTGTCTCCCGTACCAGGTCGTCGAGCGTCGATTCCTCGACGTTCGGGGTGAGGGCTGGTTCTGCCAGGTTTGGCTGGGGTGTGTCTTCTGGTTCGGGGGCCGAACAGCCGGCGAGTGCCCCGACAAGGAGGGATCCCGAGAGGGCGAGGAGGCGGCGACGGTGCATACCCGACACTACGGGAGGGACCTATCAATGCTTGTTGGAGGATCAAACACCTGTTTCGGCGACGAGAAGAAACCGTCTTGGCGGTGCAACGTCGACACCCGACAACCGAATGGATCGGAGTGCACTTCGCCGTGGCGTCAAGGACGTCTCGCCGTTGCTCCTCGGCATTGCCCCCTTCGGGCTGGTCGTGGGCGTCGCCGCCGACAGCACCGGGTTCGACGCCGTCATGGCCGTCGGCATGTCCGTGATCGTCTTCGCCGGGGCGGCCCAGCTCGCTGCGCTGGAGCTGCTCCGGACGGACGCCCCGCTGCTCGTGGTGGTCGGGACGGCAGCGATCATCAATCTCCGGATGCTCATGTATTCGGCCTCGATCGCGCCACACGTTCGTCGGGTGGGCGCCGCGTGGAAGGCCGGCCTCGCCTACGTCCTGACAGACCAGGCCTACGCCCTCTCGATCGCTCGCTTCGAAGCCGACGCGTCGGAGGACCGGCGGGCCTACTACCTCGGTGTTGCCCTCCCGATCTGGGGCGTCTGGCAGGTCATGACGCTCGCCGGCGTCCTGCTTGGCGCCCAGGTCCCCGAAACCTGGGGACTGGACTTCACGATCCCGCTCGTCTTTCTCGCCTTGCTCGTGCCGGCCGTCGAGGACCGGGAAACACTGATCGCCGCCCTCGTCGGCGGGGCTGGCGCGACGCTTGGGGCCGGCTTGCCGCTCAACCTCGGGCTGCCGGTGGGCGCGACTATAGGTGTGCTTGCGGGCGCGCTCGCGGAGGTGATCCGTCGATGACGACGAGTTATGGGCCAGGGCTCCTCTGGCTCGCGATCGCCCTCATCGGCATCCTGACCTACGCGATTCGGGGGTCGTTCATCGCCCTGTTCGGGCGGCTGAGCGAGATTCCGGCGCCGGTGGAGACGTTGCTGCGCTACGTGCCCGCAGCCGTGCTCGCGGGGCTGGTGTTCCCCGCCTTCCTGACGGTCGGCGCGGGGGGCGACCTCGCCGTCGACAAACTGGTCGCCGGGGCCGCTGCGGCTGGCATCGCCTGGCGGACTGAAAACGTCCTCCTCACGCTGCTCGTCGGGATGGGGACGCTGTGGGCACTGCGATTCCTCGTCGTGTAAGTCGAGTGATCCATAGGATTATCCCCTGCGCGAACGGAGATGCCAGTATGCCTGATGACAAGCGTGGCCGGGAAAAACAGGCCCGGAACGCCGAGCGACGGCAGCGGGAACGGGCGATCGCCGAGGACCTCGAGCGGATGTCCGAGACGGAGCCCGAACTCGACGAGGGCGAACTCGCCTTTTTCGAAGCCGCACTCGAGGATATGGCGTTCCCCACCACGGGCACCGAGATCGTCTCGGAAATGGGACATCGACAGCTCGAATCGGCGACGGAAACCTACAGCGTCGCCGAACTCGTCCCCGCAAGCGACGAGGAAACCTACGACAGCCCGACGGAGGTCCGGCGCCAGGTCCAGCGCCCCACCGTCGCCCGGGCGATCAAGCGGGTCATCGAAGCGACCGAATCCGTCCAGCAGACGACGCTCACGGGCTCACAGCGTGAGACCTACGAGAAGACCTTCCAGGCGGTCGCGGATGTCAATGCCGTGGACAAAAACGAAGGGATCCCCGTCCTGACCGACTGGATCATCGAGGAACTGGAGACCAAGGGCGATCTGCCGGGCTCGCGAGACGTCCGTCGACGGGCCGCGGCGTACGCCCGCGACCAGGGATACCAGGTGCAGAAAACCGAGTGGCTCGGGGTCTGACGGCAGTC
>CAZVCA010000009.1:23280-32655 GCA_964626045.1 uncultured Halobacteriales archaeon
CAGGTGCAGAAAACCGAGTGGCTCGGGGTCTGACGGCAGTCCAGGTCCGCGGTCGAATAGACGTGGCCCGACGTCGACGGTTACGTGAATCTTCATTCCACAACGAAAGTCTTTGCTGGCGGGTATCCGACTGCAGCGAGGTGGCAGCCAAGCCTTCATCGATAACTCGCCAGCGTGAGGACACTCTCGATGCTATCCCAGAGACCGAAATCCCGGGACTCGAGTGCGTTGTGCAGGGCTCGACAGCTACCGGTTTCCGCGATCACGCGGTGATTTCGTTCGAACCCTTCGCCTCTTCCCGGCCGAGCACGTCGCCAAACTGTGTCCGCATCAGGATCCAGCCTTTCGGCGTGAGTGTGACCACACCCTCGTCAACGTCCACCAGTCCGCGTTTCCGGAGCAGTTTGAGGACTTTGAGCGCAGACTCCCGTGGCCCATTCAACAACGTCTGTAGCTTCGACTTCCCGTCCATCGTGTAAATCTTCGTGAGGCCCTTGATTTCGACCGGCTGGAGGTCGAGTTGCTGTAACTCACGCTGGAGTTTCGTGTACTCCAATCGGAGATACCGGCCCAGGAGGAACCGTTTGCGGTCCGGCGTGAGGGCAGCATCAAACACCAACGAGCGACCGTCTCGAATGTATTCAACGGTAATGATGTCTTTTTCCTCACCCAGTAATGTCGCGGTATCTTTACTGAAGTCGATGATCGACTCCACGTCGACCTTGAACGGGACGTCGATATTCGAGAAGCCGACGGCCTTCTCGAGCAGGGTGAGTTCGCCGATCGTGAACGACTTGTTCGTTTCCCGCCCGCCGATTCGGGACGGATGTCGCACGCCAACCTCCGCCCCATCCAGGATCGTTTTGAAAAGGACCTGCCCGAACTGGTCGATCGTCTCCTCCTCGACGCCGGCGAGGAAGTAGATGTCCCGGTCGGCCTCCGCGCGTTCTGGCTCCTCCCCGACCGCGATCGTGAGAACCGTCCCGGAAAAGGTCCCGGCGACGGAGAGCGGTGGTGGCCCGAGTTTGATATCGAAGATCCTCGTCGCGTCGATGCTCGTCTCCACGTCGGGCCCTGAGAGGTGGACGGCGTTGGACTCGATATCCACCTGACACCCCTCGATCTGCGCGCGTCGCTCCCCGTCGTATATGAGATCGGCTCGCATCGACGCGATTGGGGGCATTGGTTTTTACGGTATATCGGTCCGTCGCTCAGCCAGTTGCCGGTAAGACGATACGCACTTCCATGCCGATCGGGTCCAGCCGATCGAATTCGATCGATCCGTCCATGTTCTCGACGAGCCACTTTGCCACCCACAGTTCCATTCCCTCGAGATGCTGGAGCTGCGTTTCGTTGCCCCGTTCCAGGGCTTCGACGACGCCTTCGGGGAGTTGGGAACTGTTCTCCCTGATGAAAAGCGTACTCTCCCCTTCGGACTCGTTCACGCCGACGGTGACCGGTGATCCGTCGCTTTGCCGGATCGCGTATTCGAGGAGTTCCCACACGGCTAACTCGATGTAATGGTTCGCCCGAACGTGAAGGTGGTCGGGAATCGACGTTTCGATCGACACGGCCTCGTAGTTCATTTCCAGGATTTCCACGACCTCCGCGATGATCTCGGCAACGTCGACCGATTCGCTGGACTGCCCGTCTTCGATCGAATCGAGGTTTCGGGCTTTTTCACTTAGCTCCAGGATCGTCCTCGCCTCCTGATTGATCTGCTCGATCATGTCGAGTTTGCCCCCTTCGAGGGCCTCCTCCAGCAGGTCCGCATACCCCTGGACCACCGTGATTCCGTTACGAATGTTGTGTCGGAGGACTCGCTGGAGGACCTTGTTCCGATGATAGAGGTGATCCAAGTCCCGGTGTTCGGATTCGAGTGCGGTCACAGTGCCGCCCAGGGCCCCCACGATTCCACCACCGGCGATCAACGTCGACAACAGCCCCGAACTGAGTTCGAAGGTATACCCGAGCACCGAAACCAGGATGATCGTTGTCGGAATCGCCATGCCGAGGGCCGCCCATTCGGAGACCGTGAGGATTCGGGTCTCCTCGAGTGAACTCCGTGATAACCAGACCCCGATCACGATGAGTCCACTGGCAAGCAGCAGGCCCGCCGAAAGCGACAGGATCTCCTCCGGGGTCCAGCCGGTCCCAGAGGCAAATTCGAAAAGGACCATCCCCGCAAATATCACGCCAACTCCGAGCAGATACCCGATTCCCAACGTGCGTCTCGTCGGCGGCCCCGCAGATACCATCGGTACTCATTTCTCAGATTAACTACTTAATTCTTTGCTGCATTAGGACCAATATACTGAGGGAATTTGTCGCGTTGGTAGTGATCGAAATGTCGCCCGGAACACTAACTCCCGACCTCATCCCTGGCAGCGTGCCGTGTCGGTCGGGTAACCCTCGTGCCGGGCGTCTATCGCGTGTCGGGGTTCTCCGCCAATCATCGGCCCCTGATGGGTACCCTCGGGCGGGGACTGCGACACGCAATTCTCCTACGGTCGGTCCCATGAAAAGGCTGTCCGCCCGCGAGGTTGGGTTTCATTATTGCGTGCCTCCAAGGTTTGACCGTGACTGTCGACATCGCTGTCCTCCGACAACAACTCCAGGGATTGACTGGCGAGGCGTACGCGAACGCGATCAGGGACCGACTGCCTGAGGCGGAGGTGTCGGTCGCCAAAACCCCGGTCGAGGAACGGGCGCTGCTCGAAACCGCCCAGATCGTGACGGCCCCGAGCATCGACGCCGACGCCCTCGCGGACGCCACGAATCTCGAACTCTTCGCCTGCATTTACGCCGGCACGGAACACCTGCCATTAGCGGAACTGGCCGCCCACGGGATCACCGTCACAAACGGCTCGGGCGTCCACGGACCGAATTTGGCCGAATACGTCATCGGCGGGATCCTGGCCTTCGCCCGTGGGTTCCCCACCGCCTGGCGACGCAAAGAACGACGGGAGTGGCGGGCCTTCGAAACCCACGAGTTGCAGGGAAGTACTGTGACCGTCGTCGGGATGGGCGCCATCGGGCAGGCCGTCCTCGAACGACTCGACCCATTTGGCGTGCATACGATCGGGCTCCGCTACACACCGAAAAAGGGTGGGCCAGCCGACGAGGTCGCCGGACTCGATCCGGACGCCCGATTCGACGCCCTCGCCCGCAGTGACTACGTGGTCATCGCAACCCCACTCACCGACGCCACCGAGGGCCTCCTCGGCGCCGACGAGTTCGAGACGATGCCACCGGAGAGTGTCATTGTCAACATCGCGCGCGGCCCGATCGTCGAAACCGACGCCCTCGTGCGCGAACTCCAGCGCAACGGGATCCGCGGGGCCGTCCTCGACGTCACCGACCCGGAGCCACTCCCGGCGGACCACGAACTCTGGGCGATGGATAACGTGCTCTTGACGCCCCATCACGCCGGGTATACCCCCAAGTACTGGGAGCGGCGGGCGGAGATCCTCGCAGAGAACGTGAGAAAGGCCGAAAAAACGGGGACGTTCCGGGACCTCCGGAACCAAATCGACGGTTAGAGCCAGCCTTCGGCGGCCAGGAGTTCGCCGTTGAGGATGCTCGCACCGGCGGCGCCGCGGATCGTGTTGTGCGCGAGGACGTTGAACTGAATGCCACTCGCCGTCTCCTGAACCCCGCCGACGGCGATGCCCATCCCGTCACCGACCATGCGATCCAGGCGGGGTTGGGGCCGGTCCGGCTCCTCGAAGACCTCGATAAGGGGGTCCGGAGCGGAGGGCAGGGCCGCCGATGGCGCGCTTTCGAGGGCCTCGACGACCGCCGCAACCGAGGGATCCTGTTCGAATTCGACGAAGACGTTCTCCAGGTGGCCGTCGATCGTCGGGATGCGATTGCAGGAGGCGGTGACTTCGGCGTCCAACCAGTCGATCGCCCCCGCGTCGTAGGCACCCAGCAGTTTGCGGGACTCCGCTTCCATCTTTGCTTCCTCGCCGCCGATATGCGGGATCGCGTTGTCGATGATCTCCATCGAGGTGACCCCGGAATAGCCGGCCCCGGAGACCGCCTGCAGGGTCGCCACGTGAACCCGCTCGATGCCGAATTCGGTCAGGGCATCGAGTGCCGGGACCATCGTAATCGTCGAGCAGTTGGGGTTCTTGATGAGCGCACCGTCCCAGCCCCGGTTTGCGCGCTGTGTCTCGATGAGATCCAGGTGGCCCGGGTTGACCTCGGGAATGACAAGCGGCACGTCCTCGGCCTGGCGCTCGTTCGAGGAGTTCGAGGAGACGACGAAGCCGGCTTCGACGAACGCTGGCTCCACCTCCGCAGCGACACTGGAGGGGAGCGAGGAGAATAGCAGGTCGACGTCCTCGGGAACGGCCGCCGGTTCCGTGGGCTGTACCGTGCGATCGGCGACGGATTCTGGGATGGGCGAGTCCACGCGCCATTTGGCGGCCGATCGGTACGATTCGCCGGCACTATCCTCGCTTGCGGAAAGCACCCGAAGCTCGAACTCCGGATGATCGGTCAGTAGCTGAATAAACCGCTGTCCCACGGCGCCGGTCGCGCCGAGAATGCCAACCTCAATCATACCCGGGGTTGGGTACCCCGACCCTAAGCCTTTCTGATGCCGGTCCGCCCTCAGTTGAGTTTGCGGGTGACGTAGCCGGCGATGCGGTTGCGGACGCCCTTGGACTCGATGTTCGTCAGCTCGGTCACACTTTCTTTGTTGTGCTCGAAGTCATCGGCCTGGAACGCCTGCGGATAGCGTTCCAGCAGGATCGTCCCGGTCTTTTTGACGTAGTCGGGTTTGATGGCCATACCGCGGTGTATCGGCTTCTCGGGTTAAAACTATTCGTTCCGAGACGAAGCGGCCCGAAGTGCCCCCTGGACCCGCTCGAGCACCGCTGGATCGTCGCTCGGTCGAGCGAGGCTGACGGCATCGGCTCCTTCGGCGAGGTACGTCTCGACGGTCTCCCGGTCCCGTACCCCATTGTTCGCAATCACGAAGGCGTCCGCGCGCTCGACGATCTCCCCGATCACTGGTTCCGAATCCATCGCGTCCACGTGGAGGATCGCCGCACCGGCCTCGGCAAGTGATTCGCTCAGGGCCGGTAGATCCACACCGGGAACCTCCGCTCGCACTTTGACGCTCGCGGTCGCCCCGGCGTCCTGGGCGATTTGAACCTGTTCCTGCAGGCGAGGCGGGTCCCGGAGCAGCGCCTGGCCCGCTCCGATAGCCGTCATCTCCTCCTGACGACAGTGGGCGTTTATTTCGAGAACAGCATCGTTTGCCGCACAGAGCCTGGCGGCCTTCCGGAGCCGATCGTCCCGAACCGCTCGCACGTTGACCCCCGCTTCGATCGGCTGCTCAGCAAGGAGCGACAGTTGGGCATCGAGAAACGACAACGGGTCCGCCGGGAGGAACTCCTCCCGGTCCCGTTCGGCAACCATCCGCCGGGCTGCCTCGCGAGTCGGTTCGTCGAGCGCGAGACCGCCGAGGAAGGCCATGCCGGCCCAGGGAGCCCCGGCGATCGCCCACTGGGCGTCCGATTGGCCGCTGAGACTCGCGAGTGCGAGCCGCGGCTGGAACATTACGCGACCTCCAGTGCCCTGGCGACGGCCCTGGCGACCCGCGTGGCGTCCTCGCGGGTCTCGATCGCTGTGTCCGTCCTGACGGCCGGCCGGTCGAGATCGGTGGTGTCGGCCGAATCGAGCACAAAGGCGTCCGCGAAGGGAAGCGCCACAGCAACCCCGGCCGTCGATGCCTCGTAGCCCTCGGCGGCCATCAGTTTCGCGGCCGGGCCGGAGAACACCTCGCTCTCGACAAATGGCGACACGGCGACGACCGTCGTTTCCGCGAGCGCCTCCCGAACCCCCGGCAAGGCAAGCATCGGTCCGAGGCTCGTTATCGGGTTCGCCGGCCCGATAATCACCTGGTCCTGGAGCGCCGCCAGTGTCTCCTCGGTCGGGTGTGCCGTCGACGCGCCACGGAACTCGACAGACTCGACAGGCGGCTCCCCGGCTCGAGCGACCCAGAACTCCTGGAAGTGCATCTCCCCCTCTGGCGTGTGGATGATGCTCGTGACGGGGTCATCGCTCATGGGCACGAGGTCGATCCGGAGCCCGAAGGCGGTCGCCAGCCGACGCGTCACCGCCGTCAGCGAGTCGCCCTCGTCGATGAGGCTGGTCCGGAACACGTGGACGGCCCGGTCGCGATCACCGAGGTGGAGGAACTCCGGCACCGCCGAGAACCGGCGATGGCGGGCGATGTCACGGCCAGCAGTCTGGGCGTCCTCGGGGAGTCGGGTCGGGCCCGATTCCCGATCGAGCGAATCAGCGAGGGTAGCCAGCTCGTCGTGGGTCCGGGTCGAATCCCCCGCTTGCCCCCACCACCGATCCCGATCCAGCCGATCACTGCGGCCGTACAGCACCGAATCGACGTCCGGACAGACCACCAGCCCCCCGATTTCGACGTCATCACCGGTGTTGGCGACGACCGTGAGCGTGTCGGGGTCGAAGACGGGGTCGGTCCCCCAGAGGAGTTTCGGGGTGCCAGTCCCCCCAGCGAGTACCGTCGGCATACCTGGCGGTCGGGCTGGCTGGCGAAAATCTTTGCGGGTCCCAACCCGGAGCTTTTGTGCCGACCCGTCGAAAGAGCGAGCAATGACCACCATCAAGGATAGCGTGCACGACCATATCGAGATCGACGGGGTGGGCAGCGCCCTCTTGGAAACCCCCCCAGTCCAGCGACTGAGGCGCATCAACCAGCTCGGGACCGCCTCGCTCGTCTACCCCTCGGCGAATCACAGCCGCCTCGAACACAGCCTCGGCGTGTACGAGCTCGCGACACGGGCCCTCGACCACCTCGGGATCGGCGGCAAGGACGCCGACGCCGTCCGGGCGGCAGCCATCCTCCACGACGTCGGTCACGCCCCGTTCAGCCATACCCTCGAACCACTTCTCTACCGCCAGACGGGCCGCTATCACGACGATGTCACCCATCTGATCGAAGCCGGAGAGATCGCGACGACCCTCGAAGCGTACGACATCGAACCGGGGCGTGTCAGTGACCTTATCGGGGGCGAGGGACGGCTCGCCCAGCTCATCGCTGGCGAACTCGACGTCGACCGGATGGACTATCTCGTCCGTGACGCCCATCACACCGGGGTTCCCTACGGAACGATCGACGTGGAACGCTTGCTCCGGGCGCTCCGATTCGTCGACGGCGATCTCGTGCTCGCGGAGGGGAACGTCCAGACCGCTGAAAGTCTCCTCGTTGCCCGCGCCCTGATGAACCCGACCGTCTACAACCACCACGTCGCCCGGATCAGTCAGGCGATGCTCGCCCGCGCGACCGCCCGGCTGCTCGACGCCGGCGACGTATCCGCCGAGGCGGTCGCACGGATGGACGACCCGGAACTCCGCGTGGCACTCCGGGAAAACGAATCGTCGGCCCCACTCGCCGAGCGACTCGCCGAACGGCGGCTCTTCAAACGGGCCGTGTGGGCCGAATACGGCGACGTCGGCGCCGAACAGGTCGAAGAGCTGCTGGCAGCCGATCCCGAACGGATCCGCGAAACCGAGGCGGCGATCGCCCAAGAGGCCGGTGTCGACCCGGAAAGTGTCCTGATCGACGTGCAGGGCTCCCCGTCGATGCGCGAATCGACGACGAAAGTGATCGTCAACGGTGATATCCGCGAGCTTGCGGCCCAGTCGACGCTGGTCTCCGCCCTCGAACGGGTGCAACTCGAACAGTGGCGGTTGGGCGTGTACAGCCCGGAGCAACGGACCGAGGCCATCGGCAAGGCCGCCGAAACAGTGCTCGGGCTCGACCTCGATGGCGCGCGGATCGCGGAGACGGACTCCCCCGGCCGGTATGCATCCCTTGCCGAGTTCGCGAGTGATCCCCGATGAAATGTACCGGCCAGATCATCGCCGGGCCGGAATTCGAGCCGGTCGAGGGAGAGGTGGTGGTCGAGGATGGGTCGATCGTGGAGATCGAGCAACGGGCGGTCGACAGTGAGGATATCGTGTTCCCCGCCTTCGTCAACGCCCACACGCACGTTGGGGACTCGATTGCGAAAGACGCCGGTAGCGGCCTCGACCTCGAGGCGCTCGTCGCCCCACCGGACGGGCTCAAACATCGCCTTCTGGCAGCGGCGAGTCGGGCAGAACAGGTCACCGCCATGCGGCGGTCCCTCGAGTTCATGCAGGCAGGAGGCACGGGCACCGTTCTCGACTTCCGCGAGCAGGGTCTCGAGGGGGTTCGCCGGCTGCGGGACGCCGCCGATGGGCTCGATATCCGGGCCCTGGCGTACGGTCGCGACGACCCCGCTGTCCTCGAGGAAGCCGACGGCTACGGGGCAAGCGGTGCGAACGACGCGTCCTTCGAGGAAGCCCGGGAAGCGGCACGAGCGGCCGAGAAGCCGTTCGGGATTCACGCCGGCGAACGGGACGCTTCGGACGTTCAGGCAGCCCTGGATCTCGACCCGGACCTCCTCGTGCACATGGTCCACGCCGAGGACCACCACCTCGAGGAAGTCACAAACCGGGAGATTCCCATCGTCGTCTCGCCCAGATCGAACCTCGTCACCGGGGTCGGCCTCCCGCCTGTCGAGCGGCTTCTTGCCCACACGACGGTCGCGATCGGGACCGACAACGTCATGCTCAACAGCCCGTCGATGTTCCGGGAGCTGGCGTTTCTCTCGAAGTGCTGTGACGTCGACGCCCCGACCGCCCTCGAAATGGCCACCCGAGCGGGGGCAACCGTCGCCGGCGTCGATGGTGGCCTCATCGGCCCAGGCGAGCCGGCGCGACTCGTCGTACTCGACGGCGATTCGCCCAATCTCGCCGGCTACCGGGATCCAGTCCAGGCCATCGTCCGGCGGGCCACCGTGGCCGACGTCAAACGGGTCCTGCTCCCGGACAACAGTTAAGGGCGCCCGGGCGAACTGTGGGGCAATGAGCCTGTACGATCGGATCGTGGTTCCGACAGACGGGTCGACCTCGAGCCGGCCGGCGATCGAACACGCGGCCGAACTCGCCGCGGTCCACGACGCCGCGATCGACGCGGTCTACGTCGTCAACATCGCGAGTTTTTCCGGAGTCCCGAGCGAGGGCTCCTGGGAAGGAGTGTCCCAGGCGCTGGAACGCGAAGGTGAGGAGGCTCTCGACGTGGTCGAAACCGCCTGTGCCAACCACGACGTCCCGGTCGAGCGCGTCCGGCTCGAGGGGCGACCGAGCCAGCGGATCGTCGAATACGCGACCGAGCACGGCGGCGATCTGATCGTCATGGGAACCCACGGTCGCGGCGGCCTCGATCGGTTGTTACTGGGGAGTGTCGCCGAACGGGTGGTCAGATCAGCGCCCGTCCCGGTCATGACCGTCCAGGCG
>CAZVCA010000009.1:32755-39745 GCA_964626045.1 uncultured Halobacteriales archaeon
CCGACGGCGACGACCCGTTAGCCGACCCGTCCTGACCGTCGACCAGGGGCTAGACCTCGCCGAACACCGGGATGGCCGCACCACTGGTCGCGACTGTCGCATCACTACAGAGCGCCATCATTGTCAGTGCAATGTCGGCCGGATCGACCCACGACTCGACATCGGGGTCGGGGAACATCTCGCGATTCGCGGGCGTGTCGATGATACTCGGCATCACGGCGTTTGCCCTGACCGTGCCCTTGTTCTCCTCGGCGACGGTTTCGGTCAACAAGCGGATGCCGGCTTTTGCGGCCCGGTAGGGACCATCCCCCTTCCCGCCGGACAGGGACGATTTCGCGCTGACGTTGACGATGGCGCCCTCGGATTCCTGGAGGGACGGGAGGGCGTGTTTCGTGGTCAAAAACGCGGTCGTGAGGTTCACGTCGAAAACCAGCTCGAACGTCGAGCGGTCTGTCTCCTCGATAGGGTCCCCTCCTGCCCAGGTTCCGGCGACGTTCAGCAGGCAATCGATCCGGCCGTGATCCTGGATCACGGCTTCGATCAAAGACTCGACGGCTGCTTCTTCAGTGAGGTCAGCCTCGTAGAACGCGATCTGAGACGCCTCGATCGGCCCGTCAGTCTCGGCCGGGGAGGTGCGGTCGGTCCCGACGACGGTCGCCCCCGCGTCGAGAAACGCCTCGGCGACGTGACCACCCAAACTCCCCGATACGCCCGTGATCAGCGCCACGCGATCGGTGAAATCGAAGTGAACGTCCATACGGGTTGATAGCACGGGACAGGCTTAGCTTCACGGTTCGACACGTAGCTTGCCGGCAACAGACGCCGTCACCGCCAAGCGCCGGATGGCGTAGGTTTACATACGATCCGGTCACCCATTCCAGCATGCGCCTTCAGGAGTACCGGGCCAAGGAGCGGTTCCAAGCGGCCGGTATCGAGACGCCGCCGTTCGAACCAGTCACGGACGTCGAGATGGCGGTCGAGGCGGCCCGTGACATCGGGCTGCCGGTCGCCGTGAAAGCACAGGTCCCGGTCGGTGGGCGAGGGAAAGCCGGGGGCGTCAGGGTCGTCGAAACGGAGGCAGCCCTCAGAGACGCCGTCTCGGCGATACTCGGCATGGATCTCAAGGGATATCGGGTCGAGACGGTGCTGATCGAGGGGGCCGTCGATGCTCGCGAGGAGCTCTACGTCGGTGTGACGATGGATCGGGACAGGCGACAACCAGTCATCATGGCCTCCGCGAAGGGCGGCGTGGATATCGAAACCGTCGCGGCCGAGTCCCCGGAGGCCATCGGTCGCGAACACGTGGATCCAGCCTTCGGCCTCCATCCGTATCAGGCCCGAAACGTCGTCGCCCGGGCCGGAATTCCGGATGCCGTGCGGGGCCCAGTCGCCGAGGTGCTCATGACCCTCTACGAGGTGTGGACTGACACCGACGCGACGGACGCCGAAATCAACCCGCTCATGGTCTCAGGTTCGGGGGCGGTCGTCGCCGCAGACGCCGTGCTCAACATCGACGACGACGCGCTCTTCCGACAGCCGGACCTCGCGGCCGAGGGAGCCACGAGCCACGAGACCGGGTTCGAGGCCCGGGCAGCCGACGCCGAATTCGAATACGTGCGCCTCGATGGCTCTGTCGGGGTGATCGGGAACGGGGCCGGGCTGGTCATGACGACCCTGGATCTCATCGACCACTTCGGCGGCGCGGCCGCGAACTTCCTCGACATCGGTGGCGGGGCCGACGCCGAGCGGGTCGGAACCGCCTTAGACGTCGTCTTCGAGGATCCGAACGTCGACGTCGTGTTGATCAACATTTTCGGCGGCATCACGCGGGGTGACGAAGTCGCCACCGGGATCAACGAAGCAATCGCTGCCTTCGACGAGGTCCCGAAACCGGTCGTGGTTCGGCTGGCAGGGACCAACGCGGCCGCCGGGCGAGCGGCCCTCACCGACGCTGTAGCCACTGAGGCGACCTTCGAGGGAGCCGTCAAACGGGCGATTGCGGCGGGGCAGGGGGGTGACCGATGAGTATCTTCGTCGACAGCGAGACACGCGTGGTCGTCCAGGGAATCACGGGTTCGGAAGGGGCGTTTCACGCCGACCAGATGCGTGCGTACGGGACAAACGTCGTTGCCGGGGCTGTCCCGGGCCGAGGGGGGCAAACTGTCGCGGGCGTGCCGGTATACGACAGCGTCGAACGAGCCGTCGAGGCGGAGAACGCCGACGTCTCAGTCGTGTTCGTCCCGCCGGCCTTTGCGACGGATGCGCTGTTCGAGGCCCTCGACGCCGATCTGGATCTCGTCGTGGCGATCACCGAGGGAATCCCCGTCCAGGACGTGAGCCGGGTGGCCAAACGACTCCAGGAGGTCGATACTCGATTGATCGGGCCGAACTGTCCGGGCGTGATAACCCCCGGCGCCAGTAAGGTCGGGATCCTGCCCGGTGACGTCTTCGAGCCCGGGTCAGTAGGAGTGGTCTCTCGCTCGGGGACACTCACCTACCAGATCGTCGAAAACCTCACTGCAGAGGGGCTCGGGCAATCCACGGCCGTCGGCATCGGTGGCGACCCGATCGTCGGCACGGATTTCCAGGCGGCGCTCCAGGCCTTCGAACAAGATCCGGCGACCGAGGCGGTCGTCCTGATCGGCGAGATCGGCGGGGAGGACGAAGAGGCCGCCGCCGCGTTCGTCGACCGGGAGATGGAGACCCCAGTGGTCGGGTTCATCGCCGGTCGGACAGCCCCGACGGGCACCCGGATGGGCCACGCTGGGGCGATCGTCTCCGGGTCGGGTACTGGGACGGCACGCAGTAAAATCGAGGCCTTCGAAGCGGCTGGCATTCCGGTGGGAGCGACGCCGACGGCCGTCGCCGAACTCGTTGCAGGTGAGCTCGCAGATTAATCCGGCTGCGGGAAGACGATCTCGATCGGTCGCTCGAGAACCGGATCGAGCTCCGGGTCGGCCGGCACTCGCTCTACATTGCTCGCTCCCTGCGCTGCGGTCGCGGCCAGCACGAGTGCATCCAAGATATCATCCGTTTTTGAGGCTCCAATCATCGGCGCGTAAGCGGGCTGGGTCAGCGATTCCACGGCCTCCTCGTAAGCCGCCACCAGACCCGAATCGATGGACGCGAGGACCTCGAGTCGTGTGTCCCGACCCGTCTCGGTGTGTTTTGACGCCTCGATCGGGGCGCCGTCGTTGAACCCGGCAAAGCAGAGCTCCGGATGTGCTTCGAGGAGCCGGTCTGGAGCCCGCGCCGCATCGAATTCCTGCAGGAAGCCATCGAGTTCGCGAATGTGCGGGACGATCGCCCAGACCTGGTTCTGAATGCTGAAATCGGCCGGTTCCTGAACGGCCTTCGCGGCCTCGATGTTGTCGGCATAGACTGCCTCGCGTGTGGGCGTGAGAAAGACACTACCCTGGCGCGTGCCGCCCAATTTCGCGGCGACGGCCAGGTCACAGGCCCGCTTGCCCGAGGCTTTGAGGCCGATCGGCATGTCCACGAGGATCGTTTCGGCTTCCCGATGGGCTCGCCAGAGGTTCAGGATGGTGGGGTAGAACTCGACCACCCACTCCCCATCCTGCCGACTGGCGGCGACCCAGCCGTTGCCCGCCCAATCGACACCGATAGCGGTCGACATGTATCTACGGGGGACTGGCGGGAACTTAGCTGCCGGGAAACCTGGAGGGGGTTACCTCGACCAGCATCACGAGCGACGTCACCGCTCGCTCGAGAGCGGCTCTCTCACCGCAAGCTCCCAGGCAAGAATCGCTCCCAGGACGACCACAGGGACTGAACTGGCCAGTTCGCCGATCCAGGCCGGCAACGCCATGCCAAGCAGGATCCCGGCCGGCAGGAACCCGACGAGTGTTACCCCGAGACGCCGACGGCCGGCTCTGAAATAGCCAACGCCCAGCAGGAGCCCACCGACAAGCAAGAGGAATCCACCCCACAGGAAGAGTACCACGCCGCCGAGTTCCGGGATCGGTCCCGCGGGTGCCCCCTGGGGCGCCAGGAGGTCGGGACCGTACAGCCCGATCAAAAACGACGCCCCGCCGAACAGGGTAATCGAGCCACCCCATTTGACCGACCGGCCGGTCTGCCAGTCCCGATACACGAGCGTTCCGACGGCGAGCAAAAGGGCCGCCGTGCCCAGAAATTCCAAAAACGGCATGAGGACGCGTTCGATCCAGAGCGGGCTCCCGAATGCTGGATTGAACAGATAGGAAACCGTCGGCTCGGAGCCGTACCAACCGGCCGGAATGGAGCCAACAAAGAGCAATCCGCCACCGAGTACCGAGGCGGCTGCACCCACGTTTCGCCACCGATCGATCACGGTGTGTCACCCCCTGCAACGGCAAACGTCAGTCCGCCTCTCGTCGTGAGCACCAGCGCGCCGTCGAGCACCGCGGGTGGATTGAGCCACGTATCGGACCGCCGCCCACCGCCGACCGCCCAGGATACCGCTCCCCTCTCCGCCGTAAAGGCAGCCACTGCCCGTTCTGCGGACGGACCGTCGCCCAGGGAGAGCAATGACAGGGCTCGTTCGTCCGTCGCAGCCGTGACCGATCCGTCCCCGATGTACGAACACCAGCGGGGTTCGACACCGTTCTCGACCCTGTCCAGGGCAAACGACGAGGCGCCGGCTTCAGGCGGTTGTTCGACGACGTACACCGTCTCCGGTGTCACGACGAGGGACTGAAACGGCATGTAATCGCCTCGTGAGTAGGCGAACTGCTCGGTGCCGGATTGGAGATCGAGCCCGACCAATCCCTCGTCAGTCCCGACGAAACAGGTCCCATCGGCAATGACCGGTGGTGACTCCGCTCGTTCTGGGAAGGTAAAGCGGTCCTCCCCCGTCGCGACGTCGAACCCGTCGATCCCGTTTTTGGTCTGGACACACACCGTCGAGTCGGTGGCTGCCGGTTGGCGGCGATCGTACCCCCGCTCGACGGTGCGCTGCCACTGCTTGGTGCCGTCTGCATCGACGGCAACTAGCTGATCCTCGCTTTGCGCGATACTGTACTCCCCAGCCACCGTCGGGGACGCGACGGATGCGAGGCCATCGACTTCCCAGCGGAGGGTCCCGTCGTCGGGGTCGAGGGCCGCCAAGCCGGTTTCGAGACCGACCAAGAGGTGCCCGGTGGGCCCGATTCGGGGTGCGATCGTCGCCGGTCGATACGTGCCACTTTGTTCGGTCTCCGTCACCTGGAGGCCGTTTCGTTCCCACCGCTTCTCGCCAGTCCGCAGCGACAGCGCGTGAACGCCCACCGGATCAGCGACGTAGACCTGCTCGTCGTCGACCACCGGGGCACTCGCCTCGGTCCCGACCCCATCATCGGTCGGGATGTCGAGTTGTCTTTGCCACCGGATCTCCAGCTCTCCCGTTGGCAGTCCGTGGGGGGCATAGCCGGTATTCGCGGCATCACCAGCTTCGGATGGCCACGTCCCGCTGGGAAGGGTCTCGAACGGACCGACCGGCTGGCTATCGTACCGGAGTATTTCCTCGGTCGTCGGAAGCCCGGAATCGGGACACGACGAGGAACAACCAGCCAAGGCTCCGATGCCGAGAGACGAGATCACAGCAGCCGCCTTCGAGAGAAATCCGCGCCGCGTGGAGGACATTACCGGATAGTTTCGTGTTCGTCCTCAAATATGTTCGGTCGGTTGAAATCCGTGTTTGACCGTTCTCGGCTTCGGGCTCAAGCGTTGTCCCTGCGTTCTCGGCGGGGAAAGTTTTGTACGTGGTCACAAGAACATATCCGAACACTTGTGGACCGAGATGACTCCGATGGCCTGGCCCACATGCAGCAGATGCCCTCAGGGGCTGTGCTCGATTCGCTAATCGACAGTGGGCTGCACGAGATGAAGCGCGAGCGGTCGGGATTGTTACTCTCCGCGTTTTCCGCCGGGCTCGACATCGGCTTCGGCCCGCTGCTGATGGCAGTCCTGCTCACGCTCTCGGAGGGGAGCTTCGGGGACCTTTCGACAGAGATCCTGCTCGCGAGCGCCTATGCGGTCGGGTTCATGTTCGTCATCCTCGGCCGGTCGGAGCTTTTCACCGAACACACGACACTGGCCGTCATTCCAGTCCTCGACCAACAGGCCTCACTCCGACAATTGGGACGGCTCTGGGGGCTGGTCTATGTCGGGAATATCGTCGGTGGCGTCTTCTTCACGTTGCTCGCTGTCCTGTTGATGCCCGGACTGGGGGTGGTTTCGCCGGAGGCCTTTGGCACGATTGCAAACAAACTCGTCAGTCACGACCTCTCTTGGCTGTTCGTCGCCGGCATTTTCGCCGGGTGGCTGATGGGCCTGATGGCCTGGTTGATTACGGCCGCCCAAGAAACGATCAGCCGAGTCTTTATCATCTGGATCGTGGCTGCGACGATCGGCATCCTTCACCTCCCCCACTCGATCGCGGGCAACGTCGAGGTACTCTTTGGCCTCTTCATGTCTCCAACGGTAACACTGGCCGATTATCTGACGTTCCAGGTGTTAGCCACGCTGGGCAACGCCGTCGGTGGGGCCATTTTCGTGGCGGTGTTGAAATACGGTCACGTCGTTCGCGGTGCGAAGTGACCCTGGACGGCTACGCCTCCGACCGTACAGGGTGGACGACAGCCTCGCAGTTCGGACACTCCGCGTAGTACTCGGTCCCGTCGGTGCGATCGTACTGGATCAGCACGTCGTGTTCGGCGAGCGGGGTTTCACAGCGCGGACAGTGACCGAGCCGAGCAGTTTGACGTGACATAGCTGCAAAGGGGAACGGGGTGTGACACGAGGACCAGTGGCCCTCTACATCAACCAAAGAGCGGGACCATCTTAATCCCATGCCATGCGTGGTGAAAGTGAAACTGCGGAACGGTACTGAACCTGGGGAACGGTACTGAACCTGGGGAACGGTACTGAACCTGGGGAACGGTACTGATCCTGGAGAACGGTACTGATCCTGGAGAACGGTACTGATCCTGGAGAACGGTACTGATCCTG
>CAZVCA010000010.1:0-12889 GCA_964626045.1 uncultured Halobacteriales archaeon
CAATGTCAACCGATCGAAGAACGACAACTCTGTTTCAGTGAGTTCACCGTATCCGAAGAGACACTCGTGTTGGGGGATGATGCCGAATTTTCGGTTACAATTGAGAACAAAGGGAATGCATCTGCCACTGGAGCGGTGAATCTCTATACGGCTGGCCCTGATAACGAGACCAACGTCTACCGTGTCAAAAAAGTCACTCTCGAGCCAGGGGAGTCGGAGACCATTTCACGGGACATCAATGCCTCGACCCCAGGTATTCACGGTTTGCGGTTCTCCCTCGTCGAAACATCAACGCTTCACCTCTATGATACGACCGAGATCAAAACCATCGAAATCCTCGAGGAACCCCCCAAAGAACTCGGCGGCCCGATCGACCGCACCGAGATCGCGCTCGTCGCGCTGATCGGCTCGGTCCTCTGCATGCTGGGCTTTGGCTACCGGGAAATACGCAGCTAACCCCATGGATCAGGACAGGACGATGAACCGCGGGCAAATCGGCGCCAGCACGATCATCATTCTCATCGCCGCACTCCTCATCGCCGCGACGACGGCCGGCGTTCTCGTCAACGTCACCGGATTCCTCCAGTCCGAGGCCAGCGACTCTGGGCAGTCCGTCAGTGCGGAAGTCAGATCCCCGATCCGCTTCGCCGCGGTGACCGGGGGTGTCGATACGACCACGTCACCGAGGACCCTCAACCAAACCCGCATCACCGTCGCGCTTGACGGCTCATCGCCAGTCGATCTCGATGACGCGACAGTTCGGGTGGAGTCCTCGCAGGCGATCTCGACATTGGTGTATGACCCTGCTGGCCCGGTGCAAGGCACGAGTTTCGGCATCGATCCGGTGGTGGACGTGGATGGCAGCGCACCGACGCTCACCGATCGCGAGGACCGATTCGCTATCGTCATCGACACGCCACAGCTCGAGGTCGGTGATCCGGTCTTGATCCGGCTCTCCCTCGAAACCGGGGCGAGTCAGACGGTCCGGTTCAGAGTGCCGGCCCGGATCGAATCAGCCGATCGGGTGACACTGCAATAACCCTCCGCATTCGGGATGAAACCCGTTCGATCTCCCGGCATGATGGGTATTACTTATACTTCCCCCTGTCTTAGGATGGGGTAGTGCCATCCCTCTTCAATCTCGAGCGGCGAGGGGACGTCGAGTCCCTGGTCGAGATCATCACCGGGAGTGACAACCCGACAGTTCGCGAGCGAGCCGCCGAAATCCTCGGCGACATCGAGGACACCGGCGAGGAGGGAATCGACGCGCTCATCGAAGTCGTCCAGGAGGACGAGAGCGAAGCCGTCAGGGCCGCGGCGATCGACGCCCTCACGTCACTCGACGCGATCAACGGCCTGCTCGAAGCACTGGGCCGTGATATTCCGGACGACGCGGCCGACTGGGCCAAAGCCGAAAGTTTCGTCGAGGACCTCTCGGCCGAGGCTCCGGAGCTCCGGATGGCCGCCGCAAACGTGCTCGGCCGACTGGGAAACGAAAACGCCGTCAAGCCGCTGGTCGAGACCCTCGACGATCCGGATCCGCGGGTCCGAGCCCGGGTCGCCCGGGCCATCGGCCGCATCGGCGATCCGAGTGCCGCCGGCTCGCTGACGGAGCATCTGCATGGAGAGCCACTCCCCGTCAGGCGGGAGGTAGCCGACGCACTGGGGTATCTGGGCAACGCGGACGCCTTAGATGGTCTCCTCTCGGTCGCTGATGACGATGGGGAGGCCATGCGGCGGACCGTCGCCGCCTCGCTCGGTCGCTTC
This sequence comes from uncultured Halobacteriales archaeon, assembly GCA_964626045.1. Taxonomy (GTDB): domain Archaea; phylum Halobacteriota; class Halobacteria; order Halobacteriales; family Halobacteriaceae; genus Halodesulfurarchaeum. The sequence continues at coordinate 1,768 of CAZVCA010000010.1, forward strand.
GGGAACACGAAGCCGATCGATACGCTCGTGGATATGCTCGGGGACGAGAGCGATCTCGTGCGCCGGTCTGCCGTCTTCTCGCTCATCGAGATCCTCTCGAACGTGGATTCCTCGAAAAGCGACGAACTCCGCCAAACCGTCGTCGATCGCATGAGTGCGAGCGACGATCCGAGCATCGTGGACTCGCTTGCCGAAATCGTCGAAGAGGGAACCCAGCTCCATCAACGCCGAAATGCGGTCTGGATGCTCGGGCGGGTCGCCGGCGAACGAAGCGAGAGTCAAGCGATCGAGACCTTGATCGACGTGTTGGGGGACGAGGACCAGCTCATCCAGCAGTTTGCGGCGACGAGCCTCACCGAAATCGGCGGCCGAAAGGTCGAAACGGAGCTGCTCGGGGTGATCGAATCCTCGCCGTCCGAAGACGCTGTGGGGATGGCAGCGTTCACGCTCGGGAAGGTCGGTGGCGAGCGGGCTCAGTCGAAACTCGAAGCCTTGGTCGACCGGACCGAAAGCGACGAAGTTCGCCAGTATGCCTTTTCCGCGCTCTCGAAACTGGAACGGAGTAGTCCCTCCATAGAGGACTTTGACTTCTGACAGGCGCCAAAAATGGTATATAACGATCCCGAGAAGTACCAATTCGAGATGGCGCGACGGACGGGAAGCGGTCAGTGCCGGATTCGACGCCAGCGAGACCGGCGGGTGATGGGTCAATGAGTGAATCCGAGTACAAGATCGAGGACACCAAGGGCAAGTTCCTGCAGGCGGTCAAAGACGGGCGCCGTCTCAAGGACGCTGACTGGACGCCCGGTCGGATTCTGTTATCGAACAAACGACTCATCTTGGCGAGCAACGACGGCAAACGAGCGATTCCGCTGTCGAAGATCACCAGCTTGAGCGGTCGCTACGACGTGAATCAGACCGTCGCCTCGGTGTCGGATTACGTGAGCCTCCGCTTATCCAACGAGAGCGTGATTTTGCTCTCGGTTGGCTCGAACACCGAGGGTTTCGAGTTCAATCTCTTCGGCGCCATGTTGGACCAGGAGAAGGTCCAGGTCAAACACCCGGCAGTCGAGGGTGGGGTCATTCAGGATACGACCTACGAACAGGCTCGGGTCAAAGTCAGTGAGGAGGACCGGGAACTCAACGTCGCCCTCTCCTCCGGCTCGTTCGTCTCGATCGATCTGGATGACGTCGGCGGGGTGGAGGCGGACAACCAGGAAGTCAATGGGAACTCGCGGCCGATCCTCAAAGTCGAGCACGCCCAGGAAGGAACGAGTGTTCAGACGTATTTCGCGGGCAAGTCCCACGCGATGGCCGTTCTGGAATCGCTTTTCAAACGTGGGGTCGAAGAGAGCCAGGGGTCGGTCGACCTCGAGGAGACGGAAAAACGTGTTTTGATGGGATTGTATTCCGGCGTGTCACCCTTCGAAATTCCCGATTTCCTTGGGATGGACGTCGACGAAGTCGAAGACATCTTCGAGAGACTCATCGAACTCGACGTTCTCGAAGAGGTCAGGACGCGACGGGAAGTGACACTCAAGACTCGTGGCCGGAATATCGCGAGTGAAGTGATCAACGAAGAGTAGGCAGCGGTTGGTGAACGAGGTGTAGCTCAGAGGGAGATACGATACATCAAAGGTTGACTTCTTCGAGGTGTTCACCCACCGCCAGTTTCCCGATCGACGTGAGTTCCCAGCCTCCCGCCGCTTCGTTCAGGAGCCCCTTCTCGACGAGTTTCTGGAGCATGGTGGACACTTGCCCGGTATCTACGCCGAGCATCCCGGCGAGACTCCCTTCGGTCGCTCCGGAATAGAGACCGACAAGCGCCTCGATCTCCGTATCTCGGAGCGAAATATCCTCGAGTGCGTCCCGAAGCTGGGTGTACTCGATCCGGAGGAATCGGCCCAGCACGTTCATCTTCCGCTCCGGCTGGAGGGCCATCTCGCTCGTGACACTCTGGCCCGCATCAACGTGTTGAACCGAGAGCACGGGCCGTGTGGCGCCGAAAACCTCCCGTTCTATGCGGTCGAACTTGGTGACGGTGGAGACTTCGATCGTGAACGGGTCGTCGGTTTTGAATTTGACCCTCTCGCTATCGACGAAGAGGGTTGCTTTCTGATAGGGGTTATCAGTGATCCGACCACCCATTCGGGCCGGATGTTTCACGGCCACGGTGGTCTTGTTCAACACGCCTTTGAAGAGCAAGTCGGTGAACCGCTGAACGGTCTCGTCCGCGCCTTCGATGAGTGCCACCCGCTTGGTCTCTCCCTGACGGTACGCGATGGTGATGGTATCTTCGAAAAAGGCACGAAGCTCTTTGGGGGCACTTCCATACGCGATGTCGAATATTTCGTCGATGGTAAAGGAAGTCCGGTCCTCCGGGGTGACCAGGACGACTTCCGTTTTGTTCATCAGCACACGGCCGCGCACGGGTTCGTCGTAACTCCCGGTGTCAGGGATGATATCCGTGACGAAGTCCGCGACGACGGAATCAGCCATAGCGGGTGTCAGCTTAAAGGTTGCAGGCCGGTGACTTAGGTCACTCGGATCCGGTCAACTGGTAGATACGGAGCCGCGGATCGACGGCGGTAAAGCGCTCCTTGATGTCCGGCGGGAGGGTTTCGGTCTGTCCCAAGACGAGATAGCCGCCGTCGCGCAACGACTCGGAAACGGTCTCGAGAATCGGCCGCTTGTATTCGCTGTCCAGGTAGATACAGACGTTCCGGCAGAGAACGAGGTCAAAGCCCTCTTTCGCATCGCCCGTAATCAGGTCGTGCCGGCCGAAGGTGACGAGATCCGAGACGGCGTCGGTGATGGAGATCTGATCGCCGTCGACGTTCACGTAGCTCGAGGGATCATCGAGGAAGGAAAGTTGTTCGTCGAGGTCGGTCGTCCGGGTACTCTGATAGACGCCCTGTCGGGCTCGGTCCAGGGCGTTCTCGTCGATGTCCGAGGCAAATATGTCGACTGAACGGGAGGGGAGCCCGATATCGAGGGCTAACATGCCGAGCGAGTAGGCTTCCCGACCGTCGGCTGCGGCCGCACTCCAGATGGAGACCGACCCGGTCTCGTCGGCGAGTTCGGTGATCACGTCTCGCAGCGCGGTCCACACCTTTTCGTCCCGGAAGAAGCTCGTGACGTTCACCGAAAGCGTATCGAGCAATTCGGCCCGTTCGTCCTCGCTCTCCCGGAGCAAATCGTGGTACTCGCCGTAATCTTCGACGTCCGTCCGACGCATTCGCGCCGAAATCCGCCGATCGAGGTAGGACTCCTCGTAGTAACTGGAGGCGAAGCTGGTCTCCGATTCGATGTAGGTCAGGAGGTCGTCAAATGCACTCATAGTTCTTTCGCGTCCGCGTTTACCCGTTCGATTCGCAAGGTACCGGTCGTCGGTTCGAACGAAACCGACCGACCCGAATCGCCACCCGTGTCGGCCCCGGCGACGTCGATTCCAGCCCCGTCGAGGACTGCTTTTGCCGCCCGGACGTTTTTGTCACCGATTGGTTCGTCGCTGCCCAGGTCGAGCATCGAACTCCCGCCCGCGATTTTCGCCGACAGCGCCGTGTCATCTGCGCCCAGGGTGCTGAGTTCGTCAGTCATTTCAGCTATACCACTGTCCACGTATTTGGCTTTCGACACCACGTCGACCGGTGCTTCCGGCAACATGGCATGGAGCAGGCCAGCGCGGCCCTCACCGTCGTGGATCGCGACGGCGACACATGAACCGAGCCCGCTCGTGACAATCGGCTGATCGCCGTTTGTGACTGCCATATCGGCGACCCCGACACGAATCCGCTCCTCGCCTTCGGCCATCGGCTCATACACGCTCCACGCTGGAAACGTCCAGGTCCTCGTCGAGGCTGGAGACCATGTCCGTGAAGCCGTCGGCTTCGGGGAAGGCAAAGAGCCGGCAGTTCATCGGTTCCCCTGCGGTGATGGCGACATCAAAAACGTAGGCGAACTCCTGGGTGCGACCGAGTTGGACGGCCACCGACTCGAGCACGGCCCGCCCCATGTCGTCGACGAAATCCGGAACCGAATGATCGATCGTCGTATCGAGGGCGTTCGCCCAGCCGTCGATGAACCCGCTTGCGGTGATGTTGCCGATTTCCTCGATCGCCGACTGTTGCATTTCCTCGCCCTCGGCACCTTCAGGCAGGAGCGCCTGGGTTACCGTGCTGGCAGTTTCGGCCTCGAACATCACCGCGAGATAACCGTCTAACGTGCCTTCGAACGCGAACACGGTCCCCAGGTACTCTGACTCGTCGATCGTCCCGGCCACGTCCTTGATGGGAATGAAATCTAGGTGCGTGACGTCGACGTCCGTCTCGATCCCGGTCATCATCTCCAGGTTCGTCGCCACGGTCTCGGCACCCGCCGCGGTCAACCTGATGAACGTCGAGAGCTCACGGATCGAAACGTCCGTCCCGGCCGTCTCGTCGCCGGATTCCTGGAGCATCTCCAGGAAACTCTCGGGTTCGGGAAGCAGGTAAAACCGGCAGCCGTGATCTGTTTCGCCGAACTGGATCTCGCTTTCGAAGACAAAGGAAAAGGAGGCAACCTCGTCTTCTGGTACCGAGTGAACCGGTTCGTCGACGGTTTCGGGGGTCGAAATGTCGATCGTCTCCTCGAGTTGTTCGGCCCACCCATCGACGAAGCTGCTGGTCATGATGTTCGCCACTTCGTTGAGGTAAGCGGGGTCCGACGACCCCTCGCCGCCGAGGGCCTGGAGCGCCGCTTCGGCACTCGGTTCGTTGAAGACGAGGAGTGCCTGTCCCTCTAATCCGCCTTCGAATTCGATGGCGACGGCTGTTTCGACGTCGGTGAAAAGCGCATCAACGGAATCGAGCGGGGTGAAATTGATTTTCGTCGTTTCGACGAACGTTTCGAGCCCGCTCAACGTCGACAGCGCGTCGGCTGCTTTCTCGGCGCCAGCGGTCCCGATCCGATTGAACGTCTCGAGTGAGGCAAGATCTACCCGCATGTTAGATCGAATTGATGAGTTCGACGAACTCCTCGATGTTCGGGAACGTGTAAATCGTCGCTTCCACGTTCACGTCCGGTGCTCGCAGCGTCGAGTCAAAGAGCAGTGCGATCTCGTGTTCGCCCGATTCGACGCTGTGCTCGACGATCGTATCACCCTTTGCCCGCAACAGCTGCGGGGTCGAGATGTCGATGGTGCGTCCGAGCACGTTCGCCCAGCCGTCGATGAAGCCACTCGTCATGATGTTGCCGACCTCCTTGATCGCCGATCGTTCCATATCTGTATACCCCGGTCCCTCGCTGCCGCTGCCCCCGATCATCGTGTGCGCCAGCGTCTTCGCGCTGTCGTCGTCGAAGAGAATGAGGACCGAGCCATGGGGGTGTTCGAGCAGCGGGACGTTGACCCCGACCACGCGTTCCTCTCCGAGGTGCGAGCCCAGGTCCTCGATGTCGAGGACGTTGATCTTCGTAATCTGCATCTCCGTGTCCACGCCGGTCAACTGGGTGAGATGCTCAGCGACCGTTTCGGCGCCCGCTTTCGCGAGCCGGTTGACGTCCCGTAGTCGCCGGATATCGATCATCGTCGACATGCTAGATGTTCCAGTCCATTTACAGGGTTGCCACGTCCAGGATGGTTACCACGTCACCTTCGCCCAGCACGGCAGCACCCGACAGCCCGGGGATGCCGCTAAGGATGCCTTCGAAGGGCTTGACGACGACTTCCTCCTGTCCCCGAACTTCGTCACAGTGAAGGGCGACTTTCCGTTCCGAGTCCCGTATTTTCACCAACATGCCGTCGCCGTTCGAGGTTTCACCCGGCACGTCGAGGGCATCGCCCAGTCTGACAAGGGGGTAGACCGTATCGTCGTAGGTGACCACTTCTTCACCGTCGACGCGTTTGAGCGGCCGCATTCGGCTGATCTCGTCCACGGTTTTGATGGGGATGCCATATTCCTCGCCGCCCGACTCGACGAACAGCACTTTGACGATCGCGACGGTGACTGGGAGGGTCAACGTCACGGTCGTTCCCTCGCCCTCAGTGCTCTCGACGGAAACGCTGCCGTCGAGGCGGGAGACTGTGTCGTTGACGACGTCCATTCCCACGCCGCGACCGCTCACGTCGGTGACCTCCTCGGTGGTCGAGAACCCGGAGTGGAAGATCAGCTCAGCGATCTCTTCGTCGGGAAGATCTTGGGCTTTGGCTTCGTCGAGGATACCTTTCTCGACGGCCTTCTTTCGGACCGCGTCGTGGTTTACCCCCTGTCCGTCGTCGATGACCTGGATTTTGACCCTGTCACGTTCTCGTTCCGCTCGGAGGGTAATCGAGCCGGTCGGATCCTTGCCCGCCGCCTCACGCTCGTCTGGTGGTGCGATCCCGTGATCGACCGCGTTTCGCAAAATGTGCATCAACGGGTCGCTGATCTCGGTCAGGATGGTCCGGTCGAGTTCGACGTCGTCGCCCTCGATGGTGAAATCGACCTGCTTGTCCTCCTCGCGGGCCAGATCCCGGACCAATCTGGGGAACTTCCCGACGATCTTCTTCATCGGGACGAGCCGCATGTCCATGACGGTGTCCTGGAGGTTCGACGTGATCTTATCGAGGTCGTCGAGTTCCTCCTCGGTCCGGCGATCGTTCTCGTCGACGCTCCGCCGGAGCTTGATCCGTGTCGTCACCAGCTGTTCGACGAGCCCGTGGAGTTCATCCAGTTGATCGACGTCCACGCGAACCGTCTGAATTTCTCCGACGTCGCTGGTCGAACTCGTATCACTGGAATCGGCTGAAGACGCCCCTTCGTCACCCGTCTGTGTCGACCCCATCTCATCTGTTTCCGTTCCGTCATCGGATTCCCCGTCCGCTGCCGCGGGTTCTCGGCTCTCGTCCCCGGATTCGAGTTCCGTGACGGTGACGTCGGCGACGTTGCCGTGTTCGGCGATTTCGCTTGCGACGTCACTCGCATCGGTCGCGAGCGCGAGATCGAACGAAGTGTCGTACTCGCCGTCCTCGATAGCCTCGCGATCGGGTTCGAACGCGAGGATCTGAAAGACCTCTTCGACGTCTTCGAGGACGAACATCGCATCGACCCCCGGCATCTCGGTCTCGCTGATCTCGATCGTCGCCTGGACGACCCGTTGATCGCCGACGTCCAGGTCCTCACGGTCGAAGGTCACGGCCGTCGTCTCGGTTGTCGCCGTTTCCGGTTCCTCGTCCGGTTCCCCACTTGCTTCGAGGACGTCACGGAGGTCGTCGATCGTCGGCCTGACGTTTCGGGAGACCTCTCCGTCGGCTTCGATCTCGTCGAGACAGGCCTCGATCTGGTCGATGCCGGCGAAAATGTGATCCATCCGGTCCGAGGTCACGGTGATGTCGCCCTGTCGCATCCCGTCGAGGAGGTCCTCGACGGCATGGGCGAGATCGGACGCGTCCTCGAACCCCATCGCCCCGAAATTGCCTTTCAGGGTATGGGCTGTCCGAAAGATCTGGTCCATCGCCGACTCGTCCTCGGGGTTGCTCTCGAGCGTGAGCAACGCGTTGTTCAGCTCGGTGACGTGTTCTTCGCCCTCGCGGACGAATTCTTCGAGATAGTCGTCCATTATGTATCCACCCGTACTGTCCTGAGTATCCCATCGACGATGTCCTCGGCCGGCAGGACCTCGTCGACACAGCCAGTTTCGATGGCGCGGCCGGGGATCCCGAACACCGCGCTGGTCGCTTCGTCCTGGGCCAGCACCTGTCCGCCGATCCCATCGATGGCTCGGACCCCCTCGGCGCCGTCCGATCCCATGCCCGTGAGGACCACGGCCGTCACGGGATCCGTCACTGTCTCGGCGACGGATTGCATCGTGATATCGATGGCGGGTCTGACCGAGTGCACGGGCTCGCTCTGTTCGAGTTTTACCCGCAGCCGCCCACTCCGGTAGTTGCTGACGACCATGTGATAATCGCCTTTTGCCACGAGGACCTCGCCGCCGCCGATTCGGGCCCCGTCCTCGGCCTCTCGAACGTCATAATCGGAGTTCGCGTCCAGGCGCTTCGAGAAGCGACCCGTGAACTGATCCGGCATGTGCTGGACGACCAACACCCGGAAATCGGGGGCACGCGGGAGCCCTTCGAGGATCGATTCGACGACGTTCGGCCCGCCAGTCGAGGCCCCGATGACCAACGTGGGGTTTGCCACGTATTCCTCCTCCTGCGCGTCCCGACTCGACTCGATTTTCGAGATCTGCTGGGCCGAGGGGTCGGATTTGGCGACCGATTTGACAGTCTCGACGAGGGCCTCGCTGTGGGCCGAGAGATCGGTCGAAATTGTCCCACTGGGCTTGGCGAAGAAGTCGACAGCGCCCTTCTCTAGCGCATCCAGGGTCGCATCGGCGCCATCCGTGGTCAACGCCGATAACATCATGATCGGTACCGGATGGCGGTCCATGATCTCCTCGACCGCTTCGATGCCGTTCATTTCGGGCATCTCGACGTCCATGGTCACGACGTCGGGATCGTGTTTGACGACCGCTTTGACGGCTTCGCGGCCGTTTGCCGCCTGGGCTACCACGTCGATGCCAGCGTCCTCGAGGACGTCGGTGATCACCGTCCGCATGAAGTGCGAATCGTCGACCACCAGTGCGCTGATCATTTATGAGAGGACGTCATCGATTGCGTCCATCACGGACGGTTTCTGGAACGGTTTCGTAATGTAGCCGTCGGCGCCGGCTTTGACCGCCTTTTTCATCTTCTCCTCCTGCCCGATGGACGTGCACATGATCACGTTGGCGCTCGAATCACCACTTTTGATTTCGCCCGTCGCCTCGATCCCGTCACGAATTGGCATGACGATGTCCATCATGACGAGGTCCGGTCGGTGCTCTTTGTACATCTCGACGGCCTCGACGCCGTTTTCCGCTTCGCCAACGATTTCGAACTCTTCTGCGAGAATCTCCCGGAGTAGATTTCGCATGAACTCCGAGTCGTCGACGAGAAGCACGTCCTGTGCCATACGTATCCTGTGATAGGTTTACGGGATATATAAAGCCACCTTGCTCCGGTTACACTTGCTCGGTCGTCGCGGTTTCGGCCTCGGTGGTGACGCCGTCGATGAGCTTGTTGATATCCAGCCAGAGGATCAACTCGACGTCCTCGGGGATACCGTCGTCATCGACCTCGCCGATGTGTTTGCGGAGGACGCCTTTCACCAGTTTCGCCTCGATCGCACTGGTTTCGATCCCCGAGAGGTCCCCGTTCCGGTCGACTTGGGATTTGGGGTAGGACGCGACTTCCTCCACGTCGTCGACACGGATGCCGATTTTCTGCTTGTCGTCGTCCCTGTCCAGCACGAGGATGCTTTCCTCGGAGCCGGTGGATCCGACTGCCAGGAACTGTTTCGGGTCGACGACCGCTGTCGTTTCGCCCCGAAGATCCATGACGCCCTCGACGGCCTCTGGGGCTCGAGGAACGCGGGTGATTTGTTTTGTCTCGACGATACTGTCGACCGAGTCGATGTCCATCGCACATCGCTCTTCGCCAAGGGTAAACTCGACGACCTCCGCTTCGGTCTCTCGTTGGGCGTCTTCGAGATCAGTCTCGACTGGCATCGCGGGTTCGGTTTCAGGGGAGTTCATGGCTATTGGGTATAACGGGGGTTGGACCGCGTATAATTGTTTCGCGCAAATACGTCAAACGTTACCGTTGTCGGCCCCGCGGGAACACGAGTCCGTCGTGTTCGCGGATGACTGAAAGCAGGTCAGCGATCGAATCCTCCGGTGAGAGGTCGTGTTTTTCGAGATAGGAAATCATCCCGACAAGCGGGAACCTGACTCGAATGTTGGATTCAGCGAGGAGAATGCCTAACGTGTCCTCCACGGCGGTCCCGTCGCCGACTTGTTGGGCATACCACATCAACAACCCGTCGAAGGCCATGCCGATATCATCCGAGGCGAGTTCCTGGTGGCTGACGTTGTCGCCGGTCTTTGCCGCGAGGCGATAGGCGTATTGACTGTCGGTTCGCTCGAGGTTCGCGGTGATCCAGCGTTTGACGTCACTGCCCCTGAGTTCCAGCGGTTCTTGTGCCGACCGGCTCCTGGCTGCTGGTTCGGATTGTCGTTGCTCAGGTTCAGTTGTCTGGTCTTGGGCCTCGGTCTGGGGGGCTGGTTCGCCCTCCTCGGCAGAGACGACGTTCGTATTCGAGTTTTCGGCTTCGGCTTCCCGCGCCTCGAATTCCTCTTTGTTCTCGATCTGCGGTTGCCCTTCGGCGCCGATCACGAATCGACTTTCGTCTAGTTCTTCGACTTCCTCCTCCTCGGTAAAATCGAGTTCCTCCGGGCTCAGCACGGACCCCTCGCCTAATTCCTCACGATCCCGGGGCTCGTCCATGTGGTAGCCAAGGGGTGTCACAGATATAAATCCTCCTCGCTCCCGGGCAGTGCGGCGACGCTTGGGTGCCACCGGCCCGAACCCGTCGGTCCTTTTAAGTATCTCATCGTCGCATACCTGGATATGACCGACACGTGGAGGTGGCTCCTGTGAACGAAGAATCCGTCGTGGTCCAAAACGGGGTGACGGTAACGAAGTCTTTCTCCGAGGACGAGTTTCCCGTCCCCGCAGTGACCTTCGAAATCGCTTCGACGCGGGAGGAACCGGTCGAACTGCGACTCACGGATACGATTCCCGAGGGATTCGGGGTCGAACAGATCGGGTTCCATCCGGAGTACGGAAGCGAGCACTGGACAGCGACCGGGGCCGGCGGTGTGCGATTCGAACGCACCGTCGAAGCCGACGAAGAATTCACGACCGTCTACGGGATTCGGATGGACGCCGAAGACGAACCGACCCAGTTCCTCGAGAAGCCGGACGTGGTCGTCAACCCGACCGAAGCCGCGGAAGAGACATCTGAGGTCGTGCCAGAGGAGTCCTCGTCGGTGGTTCGGGAATTGGCCAGAGGGGAGCGCGAGACGGTGCCCGGACTCGAAACGAGCGAGGAAACGGCCACCGAGCCAGCAGGCGCCGAAGAAGCGACGACCGCAGCCGAGGAAACAGACGAACCGGTTTCGACCGCAGAAGAGCCAGAGGAACCGGTTTCGACCACAGATGTGGACGAGGAGCCGATCGCCACACCTGAGGAGGATGAGGAGCCGATCGCCACACCTGAGG
>CAZVCA010000010.1:12989-37627 GCA_964626045.1 uncultured Halobacteriales archaeon
GAGGAGCCGATCGCCACACCTGAGGAGGATGAGGAGCCGATCGCCACACCTGAGGCGGATGAGGAGCCGATGGCCACTCCCGAGGAGACAGAGGAGCCGATCTCTGAGCCCGAAGAGACTGCGTCGTCCACTGACGCATTCGAGGCGGAATCGGACGTGACGGCCGAGGCCGAATCGGAGACCCCGGTTGCGACAGAGTCGGATGTGACGACTGAAGCCGAACCGGAAACGCTGGGCGAGGCAGCATCGGACGCACCGAGTGAGGCAGAAACCGACGTGGCGGCCGATTCTGAGCCCGACACAGCAGTGGACGCCGACCTCGAATCGGAACCGACGGAATCGACACCCGCCGACGACGTGGTGGAATCGGACGAGACCTTCCAGACGGAGGGTGTGGAACAATCGGACCAACCCTCGACTGACGTTGGGGGTGAGCCGGAACCGACTTCGGCGGAGGAGACAGGTGAGCCTGTCGAGAGTGCGGTTTCCGAGGTCGCGGAGGGCGAGGATCAGACCACCGCTTCAGCTGAAGAAACACTCGAGTCTGAACCTGACGCCGAGACGGATACGGGGACCGAAACCGCGACCGTTTCGAACCCGTTCGAGGACGAGACGGAGGCGTCGACGACCGAACCAACGGCGACCGAGCCGTTCGACGACGAAGACCTCGAGACCGAGACCGAAGACTTGCTGGCTGATGATGTCGGTGTCGAAGACTCCGAACCCGATTCAGTCCCCGAGGATGACTCAGCCGAGGTTCAATCCGGTGAGTCAGCTGAAAGGGCAGACGCACGCGTCGAAACCGCCGAGGAGCCAACCGAATCGGCAGACGCACGCGTCGAAACCGCCGAGGAGCCAACCGAATCGACAGAGGCGCTTGCCGAAAATGCCGAGGAGCCAACCGAATCGACAGAGGCGCTTGCCGAAAATGCCGAGGAGCCAACCGAGTCACCCGACGGAGTCGGCGCAACCGCCGACGAGCCCACCGATTCACCCTCGGACACATCGATAGCATCGACCGACGAAGACACCCGACCAACTGCCGATCAAGAGATGCCCGCTGATACTGACTCACTCGTCGCACGACTCGCTGCAGAGATCGAATCCGGCCAGGTCGAGACGTCCGACCTCTCGGTGCTTCGGGAGGCCCTTCTCGAGGAACGACCAAGCGACCAGGTCCGGCTCGAACACCTCCAGTCCCGCGTCTCGGACATCGAGGCCTACGAGGACGCAATGGAGGCCTTCATTGACGACCACGGCCGCGCCTCGGAGCGGTTCGAATTTCTCGAGGGGGCTATCGAGCGCATCGACGGAGAGCTGGACCGCGTCGACGACCGGCTCGCGGCCGCGGAGGACGATCGGACGACGATGAACGAGCATCTCGAATCCCTCGAAGATACCGTCGAGGCGATCGCGGGCGTCGCGGAATCGATCGAACGACTTCGCGGGGACCTCGACGCGGTCGAAGAACGGGTCGCGGACGTGGAAGCGGTGCGGTCGGATCTCGCTGACGTCGAATCCGACCTCGAAGCCATCCGCTCGGAGGTCGAGGAAGTTACCGAGTGGCGGGATCAACTCTCCAACGTCTTCGGATAAGGACTCCCGCTCATACGAGACCGTTCGTTTCGAGATACTCCCGAGCGACGACCCGTGGGTGTCGCTTTCCGATGTCGACCTGTCTGACGAGGCGCCGGATCTCGCTGACGTCAGCGAACGTCGGCCCGATCTGATTGAGGATGTCGATGATTTCCGGGTTGCTCGAAAGCACGTCGTTTCTGACGAGCGGCCCCGGATTGTAGATCGGGAAGAAGTGCCGTTCGTCGTCCAATTCACGCAGATCGTGAATGTCGATGAGTGCATCAACCGTCAAGCCCATCGTCACGTCGACGGTCGAACGACCGATCATCTCGTACCGCTCCTCCGAGGTGGGGACGGTTTTGGTCCGGTCCCAGACGGTCTCTCGAACGGCAGCGTCGAAGTCATGTGTTTCGAGGAGCCCCTTCCAGCCGTCGGCCCGATCACGGAAGTCAGGACCGACGACGGCGGTGAGATTGCCGTTCATTTCGTTGGCGTACGCGGCCAGGTCGTCGAGTGACCTGATTCCGTTTTCCTCGCTCCAGACCCGCGGAGCCAAGATTGCGTAGGTGTTGTTGTGGTTCGCGCGCCGCCCGTAGGTGAAGTCATATGCCGACTCGATCCCGCGTTTTGCGGCGTCGTAGAGCTGATCGGGGTCGCTGATCGAATCCGTATTTTCGAGGAACTGACCGTAGATAGTCCCCGTATACTCCCAATAGAGGTCGAGTTCGCCGCTGTCGAGTTTGGCGAAGGTCTCCTCCGTAACCCCCGAACCGACCTCGTCTACCGGCGAGAGGTCGGTATGGGCTTCGAGCATTTCGTAGGCCAGATAGGCCAGAATCTTGTTCGACGTGAACGGCTTGGAACCGATGACGACCGGTGTGGTCTCTGCCTCGGTGACACTCGACCTGGTTTCGGACTCGAGGGTGGCCGTTCCGGACACGTCGCGGTAGTCGTAGGCCGCGAGTTGTTCCTCGAGGACCGTCGCCTGGGCCGACAGTGTCTTCACGTCGTGGCCGATGGCGGCGAATTCGCCTTCCTGTGTCTCCATGGCATCGACGACGCTGTCGGTCTCATGGGTTGTCTGCTGGGCGAGGTCGTAGAGCTCGTCGGCCATGTGGGAGACTTGCTGGGCCGCCTCTGCCTGTTCGGCCGTCGCCTCGTTGATTTCCTGGACACCGACGTTGGTCTCTTTTGCCTGTTCGGCGATCGTCTCGAGTGAGTTCAGCGCCCCTTCGACCGTCTCGATACCACTGGAGACGTTGTCGGCCGTCGACTCGAGTTCATCAGCCGTGTCCTCCGCATGGTTGTGCACGTCGGAGAGCAGATCGCCGATCTCGTCAGTCGCCTCCTGGGTCTCTTCGGCGAGGGATTTGATCTCTTCGGCGACGACGGCGAACCCGTCGCCGGCTTCACCCGCTCTGGCCGCTTCGATCGATGCGTTGAGTGCGAGCAGGTTCGTCTGATCGGCAATGTCGGCGATGAAATCGACCACTTCGTCGATCTCGCCCGTCTGATCGGTCAGATGGGACGCGGTTTCCTGGGCTTCGGAGACGCCCTGCTCGATCTGATCGAGTTCCTCGACGGCCCGTTCGGCGGCTTCCCCTCCTTCTTCGCCGCGTTCGGCCATCGTTTCGGACTGGTCGGCCACGTCGTCAGCCGTCGCGGTGACCTCCTCGATCGTCGCCGAAACGTTTGCCATCTCGGAGGAGACCGACTGGACGTGAGATTCCTGTTCGTCGGTCGCCTCGCTGATGTTCTCGGTTGATTGCCGGACCACCTGGCTTTCCTGTCGGATGTCTTCGATCCCACGGGTTGCTTCCTGGCTCGTCTCGGTGACGTCGTCGGCGAACCGATCCACGGTCGCAAACGTGTGTTCGAGTGATTCCACGACCTCGTTTAGCAGTTCGACTGTCTCTGCCAGCTGTGGGTCGTCCGTGACGTGGCTGGCCCTGGCCGTGAAGTCACCTTCGGCCGCCTGTTGCAGGACCTGTTGGATCTCGTCGACCGCGTTCCGTGTCTCCTTTGCTGTCAATGCCTCGGCGTCCGAATCGTTCCGATTCGTCGCTGATGGTGATCGATTCATATGTTAGTGATGGGGTTCTCTCTGGGAGTGCAACTCGACGGTCCTGTTTTTGGGTTCAAACAAGTACCTCCGGGTCCACCCAGACCACGAACCGATCTTCGTGCCTGATGACCCCGTGAGAGCTCTCCGAGGCAGTCGAATCGTCGACATCCGCTTCGTCTACCTCGACGACCTGGTGAACGTCGTCGATCAAAAGCCCAGTCCCGTCCATGTCCGAAAGGACGATGATACGACGACCATGGGTGGACGCGTCCAGATCAAGGGAAACTGTCGGGTCGACGATGGTCGTCGTCTCGCCCCGCAGGTCGACGACGCCGACGACCTGTTCCTCGGCGTTTGGAACCGGCGTAATCGCTTCGTCGGCGTCGACGATCTCCTCGACGTGGGCGATGTCGATACAATATCTCCCGTCCCCGAGCGAGAACTCGAGTACGTACGTGTTGTCCCCCGCCATTGATTGTGATCTCTCGCTGAATCGGTTAAAGGTTTGGTGATTGCTGTCGTGGCCATTCCGTCGGGCGGTACTCTTTTCTCATACCCGGGTTTTTGCCTACGTGATGGACCCGGCGACGGTTTTGCGAGTCCTCGGCAACAAATATAACGCCGAGATCCTCCAGGCCACACACACGCCGAAGTCCGCCCAGGAACTCTCCGAGGAACTGGACATTCCGATCGCGACGGCCTATCGCCGGATCGAGGAACTCGAAGACGAGGACCTCCTCGAGATGGAAGGCCGCGAATTTTCCGAGGAGGGCCGCAGGACGAAAGTGTACCGGCGCAAGATCGACGAGATCACGATCGGTTTTGGCGAGGACGACTTCGATCTGGATCTCAAGCGGCGAACCGAGGCCAAGAACAATCTCGTCGACGTGTGGTCTGAGTTGCGCAAGGAGTCCTGATTATTGAACGCTATAATCGGCGGCGAAATTTTAAGTGGCCGATAGGGGGAGTTACTAGTGGCGATCGAATGCAACTCATCGAACTCCTCTATGCCGTCTTTAGTTCCACCCTGGCCATCGCCGGGCTGTCAGTCGTGGCCCTGGCCTTGCAGGCGTATTCGGAGACGCGGCGGCCGACGATGTTGCACCTCTCGCTTGGATTCGTGTTGATCGTCGCCGCCGCCGTCGGCACGACTCTCAGTGCGTTCATCCTGGATTTCTCCCACGCCAAAAGTCTCCTGACGGTTAATTACGCGATTACGACGGGCGGTTACCTTTTCGTAATCTACAGCATCGTTGCCGAGAACTGAGTCGTTCCTCGAATCTCCGACTACTCGCCGAACAATGTTCGGACCCGGTCCATAACGGTCGTTGTGTCCTCAGCTGTTGCCGGCTCCTTGAGGCCGGCCTCCTCGATGAGCGTGGCCAGTGGGACTTCCATCACCGGATCCGGCCCGTCACTGTCCACGGATTCGCCGCTTTTTGCATCGACCCACTCGAAGCCTTCGGTCGCTGGCTCCCCGAATCCGAGGGCTGATTCGAGGGTCGCGGCGAGTCGTTTGTAGGCTCGCGAGGCAGGGGCCTCCGGGGCTTCATAGACCACTGGCAATCCCTTCCGGACACTTTCCAAGACGTGTTTGTCCGCCGGAATGCTGACCGTAACCGAGCCAGTGGCGCCGAGGGCGGTGGCGATTTCCTCGACGTCCCCGAACGGACCTTCGCCCGTGCCCGTAAACACGGCGCCGACGACTGGGACGTCGAGTCGTTCGACCAGTTCGCCAGTCTTGGTCGCGTCGTTCAGTGAGGGTAATTCGGCCGTCGTGACGAGCAACACCCCGTCCGCAGCCTCCAGTGTTTTGGCGATATCAGCGCTCAAGCCGGCGCCGACATCGAGAATCACGACGTCGAACCTCGCTTTGAGATCGTCGATTACGGTCTCGATGGTGTTCGTATCGGCGTCCGCGAAGTGGTCCAGGACCGTCGAACCGGGAACGACGGTGAGCGGGCCACCTTCATGCATCGCGGCTTCGAGGGGCGCTCGACCGGCCAGGACGTCGTGGATCGTCGCGGTTGGTGACGTGAGGCCGACCATCGTCCCCAAATTGGCCATGCCCAGGTCGAGGTCGATGATCGCGACGTCGTACTCGCCTCGGGCCAACACGGCACCGAGGTTGATCGCCGTCGTGGTCTTCCCGACACCCCCTTTACCAGAGGCGATGGCGAGAGCGTAGCCACGATCCGGCGGGTCAGGCATCCTGTGGAAGGCTTCCGCGCATCCCTACATAAACCTGGCTCCTACGGTTAGATCCCGAGCAGGGATCCGACCAGGACCAGCGTCGCTGATCCGATCACGCCCCCGAGCCAGGTCAGGAAGACAAAGTGCATGAACGCGTTCACTTTGTGCCCGCCGTCGACGATGCGGATAATGAGCGAGGACAACGTCGAATTCACGAGGATAGTAAGGGTCAGCAAGAACTCGATCAGCGGAATGTTGTACATTTCGGTGTTGATGAGCGAGTTGAAGTCGAACCCAGCGGGCGTCGACATATTGAGGGTCATTGCCGAGAGTTGTTGGACGATCCCAAGGCCGATGAAGAAAGCGAAGGTCGCGGCTGCGGTGATCCCGTAAATCACCCCGATGAGGGTCATCGTCGACTGGCTCCGCTGTTCGCGCAACTGGAGCACCTCGTTCATGTTTTCGCTGATGAGTTCGCCGAGGTGCTTCGGGTCCCCACCCATCTGCCGGCCGACGAGGTACATCTCGCTGAACTTCTGAATCAGATACGAATGGGCGTCCGCGGTGAAAAATCGCCAGGCTTTCTCGGGGGACAGCCGCATTTTCAGGCGGGTGTAAAGCTCGTTGATGTTCTCGGTCAACGGGCCGAAGTCCTTCCGTCGTAGGGTACTGAGAACGGCTGTCGTGGTTGTCTGCCGGGCCGTTTCACTGGCGCCCAGAGCCCGAATGAAACTCACGTACTCCTCGTCCCGCCCTTTGACCTTTGCCTCCTCGCCCCGGACGGAGAGCCCCGGAATCAAAAGCGGCGTGGTCGGCATGGCGGCGTAAATCGGTAAGGGGATTGAGTCCGGTTCGATGGGGGTCATCCCGAACAGCATCGCCGCCATTCCAATGATAACGACAACGGAGAGCGCGACGCCAGCCGAGACGGACACTTTCAATTTCTTCTCGATCGGCGTCTCCCGCTCCTCGGGGAAATGCCAGAGCGGATCCGACGGCGAGACTGTATAGATCGCGTACATGAAGCCGATCTGGATGAACGCATACATCACGACGACGGCGCTCACTGTCAGCGTCGGATCCGTGCCTGAGATGACTGGCAGCACCGTCGCGAACACCAGCGCGAAGGTAACCGACAGGATCATCGACAGGTATAGGTCCTTCATCACCTCGAGATTCCCGAGTTGGCCCTCGTAAATCGTCGCGTAGTTTTTGATGATTTCACTCTGCTCGCCGACCAGATAGCTCGAAAGACTCTCACCGGCGTTGATCGTGTACGCGAGCCGGTCGAAGAAGTCCGTCACTGCGTCACTCGGGATCTTTTTCGCCCGCCTGCGACAGGCGTCGTCCAGACTTTGGTTCCAGGTATCGACGAGTTGGACGATCCGACGGGTCTCTTCGGAGAGCGGGCCGTAATCGTCCATCTGGGCGATCCGGCGGAACACCTCCACCCGATCGATGTTCGTCGTCGAGAGGACCGTCATATGCGTAACATAGAGGTGAAAGACCGCCTGCATTCGCTTGCGTCGCTGATCCATGATCAATTTCGGGTATATGAGGGCGGTAAAGGCCAGCAACGTCCCGAGCAATGGCATGGGCAGCCTAACCATCAAGGGCATCTGGAGGACCGCCGCGGCACCGATCGTCAGGAAAAAGAACAGGATCGCCGGGACCACGATTCCCCCGATGTATCGGGAGAGGGGGATCGGCATCTGCTTGTACGCATCGAGAATATCACTGGCTGTCTCGCCGAAATCGACCAGTTTCTCCGACGTTTCTGACTCCGATTCGGTGGCCATTGTTACAGGTCGCGTCGGGCCATGGTGAAGGGAAGGCCTTCGACACCATCCCGCTGGAACGCGGTTATGGTGTCATTGAAGTCGTGGTACTGGATCAGATCCTCCTGGATGATCCGTTCCATGATCTCGGCCCGGAAATCCATCTCGTCGTAGATCTCCCTGGTGTCTTCATAACCCAGCAAGGTCGCGATTTGCTCCTCGAGGACGAAGGAGTTGTTGCGGCCCTGGAAGACGATTTCGTCCTCGACCGGATCCCAGTAAAAGGCCTGGCGAGTGACGACACCGCCCATTTCCTTGGAGTAGCCCTCGATTTCCTGCACACTCGTGACCCGGCGCAGCACGTCGTCGCCCTGTTTCACCCGGTTCTGGAAGAGTGCCACGTCCGCATTGTCCATGAAGGTCTCCGGCACGTTGATCGGTTCGCCGGTGAACCGCTGAATCATCGAGACGATGTCGCTCGCGTGGAAGGTCAGCATGACCGGGTGGCCGGTCTGGGCGGCCTGGAAGGCCATCCGACCCTCTTCGCCACGAACCTCGCCGACGATGATGTAGTCAGGCCGGGACCGGAGGGCGGCCGCGACGAGGTCGAACATGTCCACGTCGGCACTGTTCTCACCTTGCCCCTCTCGCGTCAGGAGCTGTTGCCAGGTGTCGTGGGGTGGGATCACTTCGGCCGTATCCTCGGCCGTGTATATCTTCGAATCTCGGGGAATGAACGTCATAATCGAGTTCAGCGTCGTCGTCTTCCCCGAGGCCGTCTCGCCGACGACGAAGACGGTCTGCTCGTTTTCGAGACACAACCAGAGGTACGCCGCCAGTTCCGGCGATAGCGTGCCCCACTTCGTAATCTGGCCCACTGACAGCGGAACGTCGTCGCCCTGACGAATCGTGAGTGAGGGCCCCTTCAGACTCACGTCACTCGAATAGATGATGTTGATCCGTGACCCGTCCGGGAGGGTCGAGTCCACGATGGGATCCGAATCGGAGACCGGGTCACCCATCCGCTCACCGATGTTTCGGAGCCAATTGTCGAATTCTTCGGGCTCGCCGAAGTCGATGGTCGTCGGGAGCATGCCGTAGGTCCCGTGGTCGACGTAGGTATGGGAGGGCCCGATCACGTGGATGTCCTCGTTCTCCGGATCGCGCATGATCGGTTCGAGGGGGCCGAGGCCGACGATGTCGCGGTTCAACTGATACCGCATCGTGTTGTACGTCGTTTCGGAGACCGCGATCCGACCGTAGCCGAGGGTCTCCTCCATCGTCTTCTGAATCGCCTGGGCCGGCTTACCGGCCTTTGCCCTCGCGCCGTCGACGATCGAGGGAATATTCGTCTCGATGTCGACGTCCATCGAAATCTGTCCCCGGGAATCCCGGCTGAGCTGATCCGGCGCCATCGACTTGACCCGACTGAGAATGCCCTCCCCGGATTCGCCAATGCGAACCGTATCTTCGAGCAATTCCTCGATCCGATCCGTGTATTCGGATTCTTCTTCCGGTGCCGGATGCCGAACTGATTTCTCGAGGATCCGATCTCTGACCTCGTCGAAGAGGACCTGTTCGGGCCCGGAAAGCTCCGGTTCGATGGCGTTGTATTTGGTTTCTTTCCCCACGTCGCCGTAGACGTGTGCGTATATCGGGCCGCCGACGTTGTAGATGACGTTTGGCTTATCGGCTTCCCATTCGCTGCCTGGCTCCTCGATATACTCCGGGAACTCGCCAGTAAACTGTTTGAATCGTTGCAGGTACTCCCGCAGATGGGGATGTCTGCTCGCGTCCTCTCGCAGTTCGTGTCCGAGCTCCCGAGTGCCATGGTCTGCCATTGTTAGGCCACGCTCCGGCTTTCGATGACGATTCCGGTGCCTGCTCTGACCGAATACCCGACTGAGTCCCCGACCTGTTCACCCATCCCGGCAAAGCGCCTGACCTGGATCGACCGCCTGACGTCGTTTCCGACCTCCACCATCTGCAGTTCCAGGAAGACGTCGGCAATCGATCGGAAGGGCCCGATCGCTTCCTCGTCGACGGTCGAGGGATCGACTGTTAGCACGATCACCTTCCCCTGGGTCACGATATCCCTGAAAAAGGAAATGATCTCGAGGGCGGCCTGTCGTTCCTCGTTTTGTCGCACGAGGGCTTCGAAGTTCGGATCGTTCCGCAAGATGGCGTCGAAGGTGTCAATAATGACGACGTCGCCTTCCCACATCTGGTCGGCCTCCATCAGGCGCTTGAGTAACTTGCGCCGGTCGGCATCTTCCTTGCTGCCCCCACGGAGGGCATTGCCACCGGTATCCACGTCCGCGTGTAGAAAGAGGAGGCGTTCGTCGAGGAGGAACTCTTCGACGCCGTAGTCCAACGAATGCATCTGATCGATGAAGCCAGGGACCGTGAGTTCCGTCGAGAGGAGGGTTACCGAGACGTCCTGCTCGCACATGCCATACGCGAATCGCTGGCTCAGCGCACTTTTCCCGGCGCCGTACTCGCCTTCAATGAGGACGATGCTGCCACGGGGGATCCCGCCACCGAGCTCGTTATTGAGTCGGTCGCGCTCGTCCAGTCCAAGCGAGTAGAGTTGTTTATGTGCGCTCATTGTTAGGTGCGGAATTCGAATGTTTCCGTGTTTCCGTCGACGTTGACGACCACCCGGTGATCCGTGCCAGTGAGGCCACCGGTGGAGACGTCCATCCGAACCACGTCACCTGACCGCCACTGATCGTTATCGATGATCGTCGTCTCTTTTGTTGTACGGTACTCGCCGTTGATAATTACGTCGATACTTGTGGGATCTGCCGATAGTGTCCGCGAGCCGGTGTTTTTGAGGAGAAGCGTGACGTTGTCCGTCCCGTCGTAAATGGCGTCACTTGACGGGTCGCTAATAATTTCGACGTCCGTCCTGATCTCGTCGCTGACGTCGTCGCTGCGGTCGCTGAGTGCGCTACTCAACTGGTTGACGCCGCCAGTGAGTGCCCCGGCGACGCTGCCGGCGACTAAGACCGTCGCGATAAACAGGATCAACGTTTCCGAGGACACTATCGCCATATTATGGCCTCACCTCCGTCGCCGAGACGCCGGTTTCAGCGACGAGTTTGACCGTCAGCGGATCCGTTACGTTTTCCCTGAGCGTTATCTGCAGGGTTTCGTGAGGTTCCCAGAGGTTGGTGCCATCCGCGCCGGTGTTCAGTCGCGTGCCGTCCGAAACGATGGTGTACGTGACGTCGTCGCTGGTCGGTGACCGGTAGGTCCCGTTCAGGAGGAAATCCGTTTCGTCAACGGCGAGGGTTACCGACCCGTTGTTGGTCGCCGAGACGTTGACGTAGTGGGGATTGGCCGAACTGTTGTGGGTAATCTCCGTGATTACGATTTCCGAATTGAGGGTGTCGACGTTCGCTTCGTGATCGATGTCCTGGGCCGTCTGTACCTGTTCGAACCCGTTATACGCCGTCGTATACAGCATCCCCACGCTCGCGAAGGCGGCGATCAAAATGATCGCCGTGCCGGCGCTAACGCTGAACCCCATTGTTAACGGTGCTGATGCGATCGCCGAGTTTCCGGTCGAGATGACCCGTCGTCAGGTCCTCGATATATCTGAGACTGCGCCGATGATCGTCCATCGTCAGATCCGTCGGTCCCGATTCGTCCCGGTAGGGGTAATTGCCGTCTGCGATGCCCTGGAGCACTTCGAAACAGTGGTCCCGCATCGGCTCCCCGATCCACCCGATGCGTTCGTAGTGGTTGATGGCCCGAATCGCGTTCCGGGCGTCGAACTCGGAGACCAAAAACTCCAGCCATTCCATCAACAGCACGTCAGAGAGATAGCCGTTCGGCGGGCGGGCGAGGTGAGGGCCTTCGGCGCCGTCTGCGGCCGTCGCCGCGCCGAACTGGAACCCGCCTTCGTCGCTCGTCCCGGCGGGTGATCCGCCCGCCGTACCCGGTTGCTGGGAGCCGCTCGCGTCTTCTCCCCCAGCCATATCGGTCACCGTTTCACCCGCGGATTCTGTGGCATTCATATTCGACTCCTGTGTTTTGGCGGTGGTCGCCGGTTCCGGCTCGTCGTCCGGTTCAGGGGTCGCTTCTACGTCCGCCGGTTCGGATTCGGCCGCCGCATCAACGGTGTCATCAGTTGATCCATCGGTCTCTTCCTCGGTTTCCTCGGCTTGGAGGTCGTCCTGGTGGAAGAGGTCCTCCGCTTCTTCGGCTTCGGGCTCCGGGGTCGTGTCCGTCGACTCGACGGCTTCGGCCGTGTCGCCCGCGGGCTCGCTCTCGTCCTCCTCTGCCCATTCTGCGTCGCCAGACTCGTATTCCGCTTTGAGTTCTTCGAAGGAGGTTCCGCCGTCGCCGTCACCGCCCTCGTCGTCGGCTGTCGATTCGTCTGTCGGTTCGTCAAATGCGTCCTCGTTCATCGATTCGTCCTCGAAGTCGCCGAACTCCTCGTCCATGCCGTCGCCCCCGAGGTCATCGTCGTCGAATCCCTCGTCCATGTCGCCCATCCCGCCGGCGTCGACTTCCTCGTCCATACCGCCCATATCTCCGGCGTCGACATCGACGTTCATCTCCTCGGTTTGCCCGTCGTCGAATTCGTCTTCCAAGTCCTCGGAATCGTCGAAATCGTCGTCGAACGCGTCGTCCTCGAAGAAATCCTCTGCCTCGGCGTCCGCGATGTCGCTTTCGAGGTCTTCCTCTGCTTCATCCGCGGCGTCCTGTTCGTCACCGAACAGGCCGAAATCGCCCCCGCCGCCTCCACCCATGCCGGCATCCGGGTTCACGTCGTCGACGAAGGGATTGACCCCACGAGTGACCATCTCGTATATTTCCAGGAGTTTGCGGACGTTTTCTTCGACCTCCTCGACCTTTTCGCTGATCTGTTCGTTCTCGCTCCGAACGGTGTTAGCGGTCGATGAGACGTTTGCGACCTCGCTTTCGAGGTCCTCGATACGGTTCTCGAGTTCGGTGTTTGAGGAACCGCCGCCACCGCCACCGTCGTCCATGCCATCCATCCCGTCCATATCGCCGAAGTCGTCGTCGAAATCGTCCATGCCGAACTCGTCATCTTCCTCCATCTCGAAATCGTCATCTTCGGCGTCGCCTTCCTGATCGACGTCATCACCCCCTTCGTCGCCAAGCCAACTGACCAGCCCGACCCCCACGAGTCCGAAACTCAATATTTCGGGGAGGACTGGGGCGACATCGACCAGTATCATTATGTTAAGGTCACGCGCAGGGCTTTATTAATTTTCGCCTCTTTGCGTGCCATAATCTCCCGTATTGCATGACGATTGTCTGACGACCTGACAGCAATTTGAGTGTATCGCCGAATCGATACCTCTCGTTTTGAGCACCTCAGCTTCCCCGGTCCTCCGCTTTCGTGACGGTGACGAAATCCAGATCTGTCTCGGGGGTCGTCGGCACGTCATGCTCCGGGTCGGGTGGCTCCTCGTCGGCCTCGAGGGCGGCGGTGATCTCCTTTTCTCGCAGCTGCTCCCGTTTCTTGTGTCCCGTTCGTTCACGACCCCGCTTGGTGTCGCCCATGGTGTGTCACTCGCTACCAAGGTACTTAATCCTTCGTTCGGGACCGAATATCGCCGTCAGCCGCCGATCCGTTCATACTCGTTCCCGTTCGTCCCTTTGGACAGTGTGAGGCCTGTCGAACCTGGGCTCGGGGATTTGGACGGCCCGAACCGATATTCTGTTACCAAATGGAGCACATAGCATACAGCGTCGACAGCCATGTCCGAGCGGTCCGTATCGGGCGAGGACTTACCAATGCCGAATCGGTGGGCAGCCGTACATACGCTCCTCGCAGAGTGCTTAGGAACCGACCGAGGGCTTCATCGAGGAGGTTCAGAACGGGCAGTTGACCGGAGAGCTCCGCGCTCACGAGCGGGAACTCGGGATCACACTCCCCAGCGGCTCGCTTCCGGATCCGGGCGATCGGGCCTCATTGCAGCACGCATATCTGTCCCTTTTCGAGGCGATGAAACAACCGTTCGCACCGCCCGTGGAGTCCCCGTACAAACTGTGGTATGGTGATCGGGACGGCGGCTTGATGGACGGGCCCGCGGCAACGGAGATGGAGCGGCGCTACGAGACGATCGATGCCTCGCCGCCGCCCGCCTATCCGGCAGATCACATCGCACTGTTGCTCGAATACGGCGGTCTCCTTCTCGAGGCGGGTGCGGTCGAGGCCTATCGCTCGTTTCTGGAGGAGCACCTCGACTGGATTGGCGCCCTGGCCGAATTGGTCGACGCGGCGGCCGAGGACGCGGTTTTTTACGCATTCGTCATCGCGGTCCTCGACGCAGTGCTCGCCGAACTCCGGTCCCAGTTGGAAGTGACACCACCGTCGGCGGCCGAAGTCGAGGCGATGGTCGAACGGGTCGATTCGAACACGCTACCCCAGCGCGAGGACCATGTCTTCGACCCGTAGTGGCACTTGATGCTCCCACTCCGACAAGTGGTTGGCATTAGTGGTGTATAGCTTTGGGCAAATCGCACAACCTTATGGTAATCCGCGACGTACGGAGTAGTAAGGTATCACTCGATCCGGTCGAGGAACGCCCGACACTGCTATGGCAGAAAGCCTTCATCGACAATGCCAGCCGGACGACCTCCACCAGCGGACGGTTCAGGCCGTGTTCGAAATCGTCCCGCGGGGCTCCTGTTTCATGGATCAGTTCGAGGACGACGTCTCGGACGTCCAACTCCACTTTCCATCGGGTGAGTGTCACGCGGACGTGACGGTCTGTCGGTCAGAGGATTCAAAAGCGGAGGTGGAGGTGTTCAACTATTCGGGGGAGGTTTGCTCGAATTGTCCGGGGACGGTGTTCAGCGAGTACGATCTCGTCCCCCGGTTTCTGGAACGAAATCGCAACGAGTTCGTCGTGCAGACGTATCTCCCCGCGGACAACGACCTCGCGGAACTCGTGGCGGACTTGCGAGCGGTCTCCCACCGGGTAACTGTCCTCCGAATCGTCGAAACCGAATCGGAGGTCCACGATGGCAAACTGACACAGGTTGACCTGTCCAGATTGACGGACAAACAGCGCGAGGCCCTCAAAGAGGCGGTCCAGTCCGGATACTACGCAGCCCAGGGGGAAACGTCACTGGCAGCGATCGCTGCGGACCTCGGAATTTCGACGTCCGCGCTCTCGCAGCGATTGAAGCGGGCCGAATACAACGTCATGACACAGCTCGTCGGTGAGACTGGAACCGACGACGACTGATCAAGTTTTCTCACCCGACGGGAACAGAGCTATCCTTTTTTACCCAACAGTCTACTAGGCATCTCCATGGGCGTTCCTCGATCCGCCATTCAGTCGGAAACGGCTTCCTCCAAAAGCGAGGAGCGGGAATTGCGGATCGTTCTCGAAATCGAGCGAAGCGGTCCGTGTTGCATGGACGAATTCGCCGATCAGGTCGTCGACGTGGATGTCCGTCTCGACGAAACGAGCTGTAATGTCGATGCGACGGTGAAGGATTCGGAAACTGACACGCTTCGAACGATGTTCTTTTCCGAGGAACTCTGCTCACACTGCCCCGGCAAGATCTTCTCGAAATACGATTGTTTACCGCGGTATCGACGGATCGACAAGGGGTCGTTTTTGATGGAGACCTATGCGTCGAGTACGGACACGGTCTCGGACATCGTTTCTGAGGTCCGGTCGATTTCGGATAACGTTTCCGTGAAGTCAATCGTTCCCACGGACGATTCGGACGGTGGCGAAATCGAAATCGTCGACGTGACCGAAATGACCCACAAACAGCGCCGGGCCCTGCGATACGCCAAAGAGGGCGGCTATTACGATCCCGACAAGAAGATCTCGCTGGGCGAACTCGCCGAACAGATGGAAGTCTCGACCTCAGCCCTTTCACAACTGCTCCAGCGGGCAGAGGCCAATGTCGTCCGACAGCTGGATATCGACTGTCAGCCGATCGAGGAGTAACGGATTTTTCGTGTCTTGGTAACGGTCGACACACTGCTCGTTGGCGGAGCAGGGTTACCGCAAACGGTCGTGGCGCTCGTTAACACGGAACTTAAAAGAATGGGCCAGTTCCACCCTCCCTTATAAAACCTTAACCGGTCCCGAGGTATGGTCATCCCCCCTCCAACCATTTGATAATGTGTATGGAGCGAGATCTCAACCGCCGACGGTTCATTGGACTGACAGGTGCGGCAAGCATTGCAGCCATCGCTGGCTGTTCCGGTGACGACGGGGAAAGTACCCCGACGGCGACACCGGAACCGACGACTGAGGAACCGGAACCGACAACCGAAGAGGAGGAAACGACAACCGAGGAGGAAGTCGATTACACCAACCCGACGGAGACCGAGAACGCGCTCATCGAGCCACAAACGCTCAAGGAGTGGGTTGATGCTGGTCTCGTCAACTCGGACGACGTGTACGCCGATCCGCGCGTCGCCGTCATCAGATCTGACGCCGGCGGCTATGACTCGGGCCACGTGCCGGGTGCCGTGCCACTTTCAGTCGGTGATGCTTCCGGCGGTGCGGTGCTGAAGGCGACCCGCGTCGATGGCCTTGGCGAGGCGAAGGCACTCGTCCCGACTGGCGAAACGGTCGATACACTCCTTCAGAACGCCGGTGTCGGACCGAACACCACCATCGTGATTTCAGGACCGGGCGAAGGGAGTGGGATGTACTACGCTACCCGACTCTACTGGACCCTTCGGTTCTGGGGCTTCCCCCGGGAGCGGCTTAAACTCATCAACGGTGGGACCGCCGCATACGGCGAAGAGTACGAACTGAGTTTCGAGAACGTCGAGACTCCGGAGACGGGCTACAACCTCGAGGCCTTTGATGAACCGAACTACGGCGTGCGGAAGGGCTTCAACGAGATGCTTCAGCTGGTCGACGACGGCACCGCGGAGGTCATCGACCAGCGTGGAAGCTTCGAATCAAAGATCGCCGGCAGCCACGTCGAATCCGCAGCGAACTACGTGGAGGGCGACAGTTTCGGCGTGCCGGCCAAATGGAAGTCCGCAGACGCAATCAAAGAACACGTCTTCGGGTATGACGGCGTCGAAGACGGTGACGACATCGTCACGATGTGTCACAGCGGATTCAAGGGTACTATCGCCTTCTTCGCACTCGACGGCATCGTCGGGTACGACAACGCGGATGGCGAACCTGGGGCCTCGTTGTTCGACGGCTCGTGGAAGTTCATGTGGAAGCAGTACAACGGCGAGCAGGACCCGGCACCAAGTGACGTATGGCGGACCGATATGCACGAACGGACCGAAGGTGAAATCACGGCGACTGGCCAGGTCGACATCGATCCCGATCTGAAAGCCGAACTGACCGAACTGGCTACCCTCGAGGCCAACCAGGTCAAGAAAGCCGCCATCGAATACATCGTGGGCTCCACCAGCGGCGACTTCGGCTGCAGCGGATAAGTCCTCAAACACCCCCTTGCAAGGGACTTGAACTGTCACCGACCTTTTTTTTTTAATTCTCGATAGTACCGGCAAGGCTTTCTTTATTGGGAATTGGTGGCAAGGAACCAGGACTTATAAAACCTTAACCGGTCCCGAGTGTGGGCTATCTTCGTCTAGTTCCTTCTAATATGTGTAGAAGAGCATGAGCTATCGAGGTACATCAGCGGCTCTGATAAGAGGCGCAGAAGACTGGCGCGGACCCCGACGTGTTGGCGGGGAGGTGGGAGCATGAGTAACGAAACACAGTCCGGGAGCGGGCTGACCCGTCGGACCCTGTTGAAAGCGGGCGGTGCAGTGGCCGGCGCGGCCGCACTCGGTGGCTGCATGGGGACCGAGGAGACGGAAAACGACGTCAGTTCGGCGGATTTCTCGACGGCATTCAGCAACTGCTGGATGTGTTCGCACAACTGCGGCCAGGAAGTTACCGTAATGGACGGCCGCGTCGTCAACATCACTGGCGTGGACGGCCATCCTCGTGGGAGTGCTGGTCCTGGGACCGAAGGCACGCTGTGTCCGAAAGGACTCGCTCAACAGGACAAGACCCACGACCCGAAACGCATCACTGAACCACACATTCGCCGGAACGGAAGCCTGGAGAAAGTCGACTGGGAGACGGCCTTCGAGTTTACCGCCGACAAACTCGTGAGCTTCGACGAGCAGAACGGCGCGGAAACGTTCCTCGACGCCACGAGTTGGGCTGAAACGGATATCTTCCGGACGGTGTGGCGGGACCTGTACGGGAGCCCAGAACGGATTAGCCGGGGGATCCACGTCTGTGCTGGCCCCACGTTCGTCACCGGTGGGATGATGGGTGTCGGCTCGAACAACCGCGTTCCCGACTACCAGAACTCGGATTACATCATCGCCTGGGGGCGGAACATTTTGAATTCCTTCGCGGGACAGTTCGAGGCCAAAGGGGTCCTCGAAGCGATCGAAAACCGCGGCGCGACGCTGGTGACGATCGATCCGAACTACACGGAGACCGCCGAGAAGTCGGATCACTGGCTCCCAGTGAAACCGCGGACGGACGGTGCGTTGGCCCTCGCGATGGCCAACGTGATCATCGAGGAGGAGCTTTACGACGAGGAATTCGTCGAGAACTACACCCACGGGTTCGACGCCTATCGGGAGGCGGCCATGGATATGCCGCCCGAAGACGCGGCCGAGATCACGGGCGTCCCAGCGGAGAGCATCCGAGAAGTCGCTCGAGGGTTCGCCGAGGCCGCACCCAACGCCGGGATCTCCGTCTGGACGGGAACGGCCCAGGCCGGGAACGGCTGGAAGGCGACCCAGAACGTCACCGCGCTCAACGGGCTGGTCGGCAACATCGACAAGCCCGGCGGCTTGCGGATGTGGAAGTACCCGACCACAGCCTCCTTCGGTGAGGTGTGCGAGCAGGATTACACGAACCGCGCCGAGTTCAAGACGCCGGCGCTGAAGAAATACGACGAATACAGCGACGTGCCGGTCCGCCACGTGGAGAGCATCGCGCACAACCTCGTGCCAGATATGGTCGAGAACGGCCATATCAACGGCATCGTCTGTCACCACGACGATCCGTTGAAGGACGGGAACACCCAGGCCTGGGTCCAGGCGATCGAGGACATGGATCTCGTCATTTCCATCGACGCGTACTGGAACGGCGTCTCCCGTCGTGCAGACATCGTCCTCCCGGAAGCGACGAGCCTGGAAAAGGACACCCTCGGAACCGGTAACTGGTCGGCCTATCCCAATCACACCTGGGTGACCGGCGGCAAAGCGGCCGTCGAGCCGATGCAAAAGACGAAACCTGACTGGGATATCCTGACCGGTATCGCCGAGCGGATGGCCGAGAAGACGGGCAACGACGATTGGAATATCTTCGAACAGTGGGACTCTCATCAGGACTATCTCGACGACAAACTCGGCAACTGTGGGACGACCTTGGACGATCTGTCCACCGGTGACAAGAACTACTGTCTCATCGACGAGTACGAGTACAACCAGTGGGAAGCGGACGGTCGGACCTTCAGATTCGATCTCGACGGCATTTCCACGTTCGCCGACGCGGCCGAAGAGACCGGGATGTCGACTGCACCCGAGTGGGTTCCCCCGGGTACCTTCGGTGATGACGCTCCGGAAGACGGCGACGAGTACCCACTCGAACTGACCGATACCAGGTCGGTGTTCTTCTCCCACGGCAGCAACCAGCCACATACACGGCTGCAAGACCACTACGCGAAGCGGAACGGGCTGGACGAGGAGGACTACCGCGGAAATTACCTTCACATGAATCCCTCGGACGCCGAGGGACGCGGCATCGAGAACGGTGACATGGTAACCGTCGAATCGAAAGACGGTGACGGGACCCTGAAGGTCCATCTTACGGAGCGCGTTCAGCCTGGATTTGTCACCGCGGAATACGGCTTCGGCTCGACGTCCTCGATCACCTCGCGAGAGGAGGGCATGGGCGGAGCCGACAAAGCAGAGGGGATGAACACAATGATGTTACATACCGACCAGATGGATCCCATTACGGGACAGGTGGACCGGCACATCGCTGTCGACGTGAAACCGGCGGGGGGTGACTAACGATGGCGAACGAAAGCGAACACTGGGTCTTCTACTTCGACCCGAACCGCTGTATCGGCTGTCACGCGTGTTCGATCTCCTGCAAGCAGTTCCACAGCCGCGGTTCGGAGACCGACGACTGGCGGACGGTCACTCACCACGAAGTCGGGACGTTCCCGAACGTCGAGGACGTCCCGATTTCGATGTCCTGTATGCACTGTCACGACGCGCCGTGTGAGAAGGTCTGTCCGACGAACGCGATCGAGAAGCGCGAAAGTGACGGCATCGTCACGATCAGCCGCGACGACTGTATCGGCTGCAAGTACTGTGGCTGGGCCTGTCCCTTCGGCGCACCAGTCTATGGTGACGAGGGGCTGATGTCGAAATGTAACATGTGTCTCGGCCACGGTCCCGGCGGTGGCGCCGACGTGGAAGACACGCCGAAACACGAACTCGAGGACCAGGTCCAACCGAACTGTGTCTCGGACTGTGTCGGCGAAGCGATCAAAGCTGGTCCGCAAAAAGAGATCATCAAGGAAGCTTCGAAGGCGGCTGCCGAGCGGTTCAAGTCCGGTGCGGTCGCCAACGGGCGTGTCATCGTCGAACCGCTGCAGGAGCGGACGTCGGCCGTCGACAGCAGTGTCGAGGCGACGAAGGACGTTACCACGCCGTATAACGCAGGGGACTAACAATGTCCGCAACAGGTGGCGCGGAATGGCTGTGGTTGCCCCACGTTCACTGGGGGGTCTTTATCGCGACCTACCTCTTCCTCGGTGGCGTGGCAGGGGGCGCGTTTCTCACCTCCTCCTGGGCGAGTTTCATGCATAGCTTACTCGGAACCGACAGATGGATCGCCGAACTACTGCTGGGGGATACTGACGATCCGCAGCACAGCTTTGCGTGCTGTGAGACCAAACGATGGGGGTCGATCATCGCGCTGCTCGCTATCGGGGTCGGCAGTATCGCCTTGCTCTCTCACCTGGGTGCCCCGCTTCGGGCCCTGACATTCGCCTGGAACTTCACGAACTACGGGTCCTGGATGGTCATCGGGACGTGGCTGATCATCCTGTTCTCGGTGGTCACCCTTCTGGAAACGCTGTGGCTGCACTTCGGCGCCGAGGTCCAGTGTGACGACGGCTTGAGCCTGTTCCCGCGCAGAATCCTTCGGTGGATTGACAAGATTATGCCATGGCGGTCCGACCGCGGGATCCTCTGGGTGGTCGATCTCGTCGCGGACGTGACTCGGATCCCGGGCAAGGCTCGCGGTCTCTTCCGGATCGTCGGTGGCGGGCTCGCGGTCCTCGTGGTCGTTTACACCGCGATGCTCCTGAGCGATCTCGCGTCCGTGCCGATGTGGAGTCGCACCTATCTCCCCTTCATCTTCCTGATGAGTGGGATTTCCACTGGGATCTCGGCCGCACTGCTGGGGACCGTCATGAGTGGGGGTGCGTTGTCGCGGGTCAACCACCGGTTCTGTCTGACCGACGACGTCATCATCGTCGTCGAACTGGTGGCGATCGGCGCGCTGCTCTCGTTTCTGGCCGAGAGCGCCAACGTGGGCGCCCAGGAAACCCTGGCCGCAATGCTCGGCGCGTTCCAGCTCGAGTTCATCGGCGGCGTGTTGATTCTGGGAACCACGCTTCCCGTGATCATTTCGGTGACGGTGACGCTATTGCACAAGTTCACCGACTTCGGGGAGTCGCCGTTCGGGCAACGCGTGTTGACCTACGGCTACGGGACGAAGTACCTGCTCGTACTCGTGGGTGGGTACCTGCTCCGATACGTCGTCCTGCTCGCGGCCGTGAAAACACCCCTCGCAGTACCAGGACTCTAACCAATGACGCCCTCGACTCGGGACAGTGGATCAGCGTTCGAGAACGCAGAGGAGTGGGCCTCGTTGCAGGCCTTACTCTCTAACTGCCTGAAGCACCCAAATGAGGCCCTCGAAGCGGCCATCGACGACGGCTCGCTCGATGCGGATCTGGCGGCGTTGTCGGCGACCCTCGAGATCGATCGGCCGGGTCCGGTCCCGTCGGTCGAGGATCGGGACCTGACTGAGGACTACGAGGCGCTGTTCGGGGCGCTCCGCGAACCGTATGCCCCTGTCGCGGCCTCGCCCTACAAGGAATGGTACCAAGATCGGGACGGCGGGCTCATGGACGGGCCCCCGGCGGCCCGGATGGAAGAGCGCATGGACGCCTTAGAGGTATCGATCCCGGAGGCCTATCCGCCAGATCACGTGGCGATCCAGCTCGAATACGCGAGCCTGCTGGCCGAGTCCGAAGCGACCGACGAGCTCGCGACGTTCGTCGAAACCGAACTCGACTGGGTCGATGCACTCGCCGAAAAGGCCACGAATGCGGCCGCAACGGCACCGTTCCACCGCTACTGTGTGAATGTGCTCGCGGCGGCCGTTGACCGACTCCGCGAGGAATTGGGGGTTTCCGCACCATCGGCAACGGAGATCCAACAGATGGCTGACCGAGCCGAGTCAGGGCGACTCTAACCATGGCAGGAAAGGCGGCCCCGGAGCAGACAGAACGGCAGTATCGGCTCACGTACCGTGTGCGGCCGCCAGCCAGCTGTCCGGTCCGCGACGCTTCAGGGACCGTCTCCGATGTCACCGTATTCGTCAACGACGACAAACGTCGGTGTGAACTTCTCGTTCAGGGCGAAACCGGGACCCTCTCGGTCGAGCGACACGGGCAATCGACCGATCACTCCTGTCCGTGTTCGGTCGTGATCGAGAATGGGGCCATCCCCCATCTCAAACCCGGCGGGGAGCCCGGCTATCTCGAGGTCTCACTGTACGTCGCGGAGACGAAAGCCGCCCAGGCCATCACTGATGGGCTCGAGTCAGTCGCGTCTGACGTGGAACTCATCGATTACGCGGCACTCGATTCGGCCGATACCATTCCGGTTCGATTGGACCTCGGGAGCTTGACCGAGAAGCGTCGGGCCGCACTCCGTCGGGCAATCACCAACGGATACTACGAGACGCCCAGTCAGACCACCATCGAAGAGATGGCCGAGGCGGCTGGTATCTCCAGTTCTGCGTTTGCAACCCGCTTACGAAAGGCCGAACAGGAAGTCTTCGAGCAGATACGTCGGTCGCTGTAGTCGGCACGATTTTCTTCCGCCGGTCCCACTTGCGGGTATGCACGACGCGCTCGTCATCGGCGGGACTCGATTTATCGGTCGCCATCTCGTGGAGGAGCTTTTGGCCCACGAATATTCGGTGACCCTCTTCAATCGCGGTCAGCACGACAATCCCTTTGCAGGCAACAAATCCGTCGACCACGTTCAGGGTGATCGAACCGAGGAAGCGGCCGTAAAAGCGCTTGCCGAATCGGTGGATCCGGACGTGGTGTTCGACATGGTCGCCTACCACCCTGCCGAAGTCGAGCACGCCACGCGGGTTTTCGCCGACGTCGAGGCCTACGTGTACGTTTCAAGTGGGGCGGCCTACGCGGCCGAACAGATCCCAAAGCGCGAGGACGAGACGCCGATTCGTGACTGTTCGCCCGAGCAGGCGACCGACGAGACAAACGCGACCTACGGCAATCGGAAAGCCGAGGGGGACAGAGCCGTCTCGCGGGCGGCCGAGCGAGGGGTCACCGCGTTGTCCGTGCGCCCACCGATCGTATACGGGCCCCACGATTACACCGAGCGACTCGATTACTGGCTCCATCGGGTGCGTACTGAAGATCGGATCATCGTTCCGGGGGACGGGACGAACGTCTGGCAGCGGGCCTTTGTCGAAGACGTCGCGAGTGCGCTGCGAATCGTCGCCGAGGAGGGCGACCCCGGGGAGTGGTATAACGTCGGTGATCGGAACGCTGTCACCATCGATACGATGATCGAACTCGCCAGCGAGGCACTCGAAACGGATGTCGAACTGGTGCACGCGAGCGACCGCGAACTGTCGATCGCCGGCATCGAGTCGACTGATTTCCCGCTGTATCGCGAGTATCCCCATCTCCTTTCGACAGCCAAACTTGCGGACCTCGGGTGGGAGTCCACCCCTATCGGGATCGCAATGGAACGAACGGTCGCCGAGCACGTCGAAAGCGAACGCGACGGCACGGATTCTGGCCCGTCACGGGACGCAGAAACCCGCTTGCTCGAGGTCCTGGAAACGGTGTAACTGGCTTCGATCTCCGGCGATCGGCCGGATTTCGCCCAGCCCAATAACCGGGACCGATGGCCGCAGGCAACCACACTGGGAGCCACGCTTCTGGGGCTGGAATAGTGAGCTAAATGTATCGCGGCCCTGATGGTGACCATAGAGAGTGATTTCCAATGGCAAACGACGAATCGGTCGCGGTCGGTATCGGGGCGTGGCAACCGCCGAATCGGTACGACGATCCCGTCCTTGAACAGACCGGGCAAAAAGACCCGGCAGCGATCGAAGGCCCGGCGGACACGATAGCGGCACACGATTTCGGGGAGCAAGCCCAGGTGCTCACGCTTCGGGGCGAGGCCTACGCCGAGGACATTTCGACCCTCCAGAAGTATCGAGGAATGGTCCTCAGGCTCCGGCACGAGGACCATACGGGAAAGGTGTACATCGAAGCGGTCAGGGCGACCTCGACGGATCAGTGGGACGAAATTACGGAATTTCGCATGCGGGACGACCAGATGCAGGACATCACCGAGGAGAAGCAAGTGTACACCTACAGCGTCGACCTCATCGAAGTCAAAGCGACTGACGCCGCCGAATAATCCGGGTCGATGATCCGCCTCCGGCTCCCAGGACCAAACTCAGTTTTCGGCCAGTGATGAGACGGGTCATCGTCTAGTGACCCCGGACCAGGTGAATCGCCTCGGGGTCAAGTGGTTCGAGACGCCTCCGGCGTCTCGTCATCACGAGAGAGCTTCGCTCTCTCGAACGACCCCGAGGCTTCCTGCTTCGATGACGCGCTTTGCAGATACCGAGGTGGTGTCCGTAGGGAGCGCAGTCTCGACAGGCGTGTCTTCGGGCCATCCCAGCCCTAGTTCAGAA
>CAZVCA010000011.1:0-22695 GCA_964626045.1 uncultured Halobacteriales archaeon
TCATATGAACGCCCACACCACGATTGCGATTGTCGGCAGGACGATCGCCCATTTCATCCCGGCGAGCACGCGAGCCTTGCTAATGTACCCGGAAATGAATCCAGCCAGGATCCCTTGCAGGGTAACCGCATGGAAGAAGAGCATCTCGAGCAGTTCGACGTCGATGCTCGCGCCGAAGGAGGCCCCGGTCCCAGGTGCCCCACCCGTCCCGGAGGCTTGACTCGTCAACCCCGACAGAACCTCCAGGAACTCGACCTGGAGAATGACCATCACCGCGAGCATCGTCAAATACGTCATCATGATGATGACCACCTGCATGCGGGCCCGCGAGGTCCGTTCTCGTTCGATGTCGTCCTGGTTTTCACTTGCCTGTGCGGCCGTCGAGAGGACCTCGGTGATCCGACTCGAGGCTTCCTGTGCTTTCGTGATGAGGTTGACCGTTCGGGCCAGTCGCGGGACGTGATACTTGTTATTGAACTCGACGAGGGCTCGCGAGAGGGTCATGCCGTAGGCCACTTTCGCGTACATCTCGTCGAACTCGTCGGCCAATCGACCGGTCGACGTGTCGGCGACGGTTGCGATGGATTCCAGCAACGTCAACCCCGTGTCGTTGGCACTCGATAGCTTCCGCAGGTTCTCTGAGAGCTTCCGGGTGATTCGATTGCGGGTGTACTGGTTCCATTCGTAGAAAAGCGAGAGTGGGACACCAATGAGATACAGTGGTAAAAACACGTACATGAACGTGGTGCCGACAGGGTTCGCGACAAGCCCCTGAAAATCAGTGGCAACAACCCCGGAACTGACCGCATACGCGAGGACGAAAAGTGTGATTGGAACCGTCGGAATCAGTGTCAACAGTGGCTGTTCCCTGAAGTAATACTGCGGGTGTCCCAAGAATGAGGTGACTGCGTGACGGCGCTCCCGGCTCTGCAGGCGGGAAAACACGGCCGTTCCCGACCGTCGGTCGACCGCGCCCGTCGAGTCCCCATCGGTCGATTCCGTGTCCGAGACGACTCCGAGGTCCAGATATCCATCCCCCGGATCGTCCTGTTTGACCGTCGAAACCATCACGAGGAATGCCACACTGGTGAGGGGCAACAGCAGGTAGACAGTCGCGTACAGCAGGAATTGCTGGGACTGGCCCAGCATACTCATGACCACCAGCACGATGATCAACAACAGTGGGAACAAGGAGAGGGTCATGTACATTTCCCCGAACAGTTCGAGGGTCTGGAGGGTCATCTCCTGCTCCTGTTTGGCCGTCCGCATGTGGGTCTCCTTTTTGTCCTCGAGGAAGCCGGCCATGTCCCCACCACTGTTGATGATCGACAGCATGTCCGTGAAAAACTGGGCGAGGTCGTCACTCGGCGTTTCCATCGATCGCTTCCGGATCGCCGTTCGATAGTCCACGTCGAAGTATTCGGTCTCCTGGACGATCGTCCGAAACTCCAGGGCCACCTCCCCGTAGGTGTCTTCGGCCCTCGCCATCGCCTCCAGGATCTCGAGCTGGTTCAGGCCGCCAATCGAGAGGGCATACATGAACGAGACGGCATCAGGCAGCAGCATGTTGATTTCACGTTCCCGCGAGGACGACCGCGAGTACGGGAGGAGAATGAACGAGCCGAAACCGCCGACGAATCCGATCGCCCCGAAGAAGAGCCCGGTCGAGACGATCAACAGTGGTAGTTTGAGCGCTTCGACGAATTCGGCCATCGCGGGTCCCGTCACCGGGAGCCCGATCGAGACCTCGGCCTGAATCACACCAGTTCCGAAGAGGAACCAGGCGAGTCCGACACCGAGCACCCACAAAAGAAGGCCGGCAACCGTTCCAACCCCAAGTGCCCGGGACACGTATAGTTCGACCGTCTCCTCCATGCGCGCTTCGGCCAGTTTCCGCTCGAGATCGGAGACGAACTCCGACTCGTCACCGAACAGCCGCTCGTAAAGCGGGTAAAACAAATCCGCGAATCGCTCGGATCGGCCACCCAATGTCGAGGCTTGGCCGCTCATTCGGTGCCTTCCTCCGTCGTGGACGAATTCGCTGCGTTCGACTCCCCATCCCGCTCAGACGCCCCCGAGGATTCGTCGTCTTCGTTTTCGCCCCCCTCGCCAGCTTCGGATTCGGAATCGGCGGTCTCCGTCTCACTTTGCTCGCTCGAAGCTGCTTCGACTGACGGTTCGGCGCCTTCAGGGCCGGGAAGGAGTTCGGCTAACGTTTCGGCGGATGCCCCGAGATATTCAGGGAATAGGTCTGATTCAGCTTGTTCGAGGATCTCACCGGTCGTTTCGAGGATTGCCTCGTCCGGGTCTGGGCGTGGAACCATCTCCTCGGTTTCCTCGTCGACGTCGATCAGCACGCTTTCGATCTCCCGAAGGTCCTCCAGTGCCGCCTCGAGTTCGCCGTTTGCTATCAGGGCAAGCAGCGTGTCGGGATCGTTGATGTACGCCTGCACCGTGGCCGCGACTTCCGTGTAGGTGTCGAGTCCATGTTCGATCAGATACGCCAGGATAACCCGGCGCTGGAACAACTGCTCCCGTAACTCTTCTTCCGACCAGCCGCGATCGAACTTGATTTCCTCGAGGGTCGTCGACTCGGCCGTACTTCGGTAGGAGTCGGTCTCCGGGCGCCACTGGAAGACATCGTTGACGTTGATCTCGTCGTTTTCCGCGTCGTATCGACGAATTTCCGTAATATTGCGGCTCCGGCGGACCTTCTTGCCGCGGATGCGGGTCGAGGCCTGGATCGAGACCAGATCCAGCGCCGTAAACAGTGTCTTCGAGACGTTGATCGGTTCGGTGGTAAACCGTTTGATGACCTCGCTGACGTTGTCGGCGTGAAAGGTTGTATACGTCGTGTGCCCAGTCGACATCACCTGGAAGAGGGTCCGACCCTCTTCCCCCCTGACCTCACCCATGATGATGTAGTCGGGCCGCTGGCGAAGGGCAGCTTCCAATAGGTCGAACTCGTCAATGTCACCGGCTTCGTCCTGGCCGAACGAGGGTCTGGTGACGGAGGCGATCCAGTTACGCTGCGGGAGTTCCACCTCTCTGGTGTCTTCGATCGAGACGATTTTCGCGTTGCTGGGAATGAACAAGGAGACGGCGTTCAGGCTCGTCGTCTTCCCGGAGGCTGTCCCGCCGGCAAAGAGGAGTGACTTGTTGTTCTCGATACAGAGCCACAGGAAGGCCATTTCCTCGAGTGAGAACGTCTTCCAGTTGATGAGGTCCACGGGGGTAAACGGGACGTCCTTGAACTGGCGAATGGTGTAATTGGTCCCATGATCCGACACTTCGGTGCCGAGAGTCAATTGGGCCCGAGATCCATCTGGAAGCGTGGCATCGACCTGTGGTTGTCGTTTGCTGATCCCTTTCCCGGACCGCTGGGCCAGTTTGACGACGAAATCGTCTAGTTGGTCGGTGCCATGAGTGATGTTCGTGATCAGTTGCTCGTAATCGGTGTGATACACGAAGACCGGACTGTTGTAGCCGTCACAGGATATGTCCTCGACGTTGATGTCGTGTTTGATCCCGTCGATCCGTTCGTACCCGGTGAAGTCCCTGCCGAGTTTGTATCTGAGTTTCTCGACCTGGTATTCGTTGAGTTCCGGGTTGTCTTCGGCCACGATCGCCGGCTCCGGCCGGGCCGCGATACCAGCCAGCGAATCATCATCGCTCTCCGATTCCGGTAGCGGAAGGAGTTTCCGGCCGTAACTGCCGAGGTATGTATCGAGGTCATGCGCGGCGAGCATCGTCCGCAGTTTTCCCCGAATGCTGGCGCTTTCCGCGGTATCGTACAGATCATACCGGTTCAAGAGCCGGTCAGTTTCCCGATCGATGACGGCCTTTCGCTCGGTGTCTGAGCCGCCGATCGCGACGTCGGATTCGGCGTACTTGATCGCGGTGCGGAGTTTTTCCGTGAGAAAGGAACGAAGGTCCTCCTCGACCGGTGTCTCGTATGGTTCGACCAGGTAGTATTTCTTCTCGTTTTCCTTCCGCGAGTGAAAGATGATGACAAAGGCGTACGGTTTGTTGACCCAGTATCGCTCGACCTCCCTGAAGTGGGTCTTCTTCGGCATCGGGACGGCGCGTTCGAGATCGTACCGGTTCGTGACGGTCGTCGAGCCCGAGACCGTCGAGAAAAACGCGTCTTCGTCCAGATCTGGCTGAATGTCGACCGTGCGCTCGTCGACGACCTCCTGCAAGGCCGTCGCCATCGACTCACCGAAGCTGAGGACTCCTTCAGTTTGGTCGGGCTCAAATCCGAGATAGTCACGCTTCCCTAGCGGTTCGACCGTACCCTCCTCGTCAGTGGGGGGCTGCCCGGTATCGTCATAATAGAATTCCCATTTGAAATGCGTCCAGTTGTAGAGGTCTTTCCGAACTGGAACCAGGCCATCCTGAAGAGTCCTGACAACCCAATCAACGGAGCCGGCGTTCGAAGCCGCCCCGATTAGTTTGGAGCGGATCTCGGAATACGCCGGAATCGATTCCGACGAGTTGGGGGGTGACGGTGTCTGGTCCCCCGCTGCATCCCCTCCCCCGGTCTCACCGGCGGCGTCCACGTCGATCGATGGGGACCCCTGTGTCCCATCGACGTCGTCGGTTCCCATTGGGTTGTCCTTACCGAGCGCTGGGATAAAGTCTTGCGGGCCTCAGGACGGCCCCGGAGTGCGAAGCGTGAGGAGCCGATCGTGAACCGTCGTATGAAACGTCTCCGGATTTTTCATCGCCGACTTGCCGACGGAGGCGAATCGGCGACGAGCCAATTCCGCGGCGACGGCATCTACAAACTCCTCGAGTGGAGCCTGATTCATCGAGCGGTCAAGCCCGTATGATTCGAGGAGCCCTCCATCAACGGTCTCGGTCATCCAGTCGGCCAAATCAGACGGGCTCCCCGCCGGGGCTGGTGGCGCTCGTGAATGGTCCGAATAGTCCGGCCGACGAGCGAGTACAGCCTCACCACGTTTCTTTTGAATCACGACCCCCGCCGCGGGGCCATCACCATACCGTGCCGAGGGCATCGAGAGCGAGGAGGCCGACAACTCCCTCGCCGGTACTTCCCGGTCGACGGTCGGGACTGTTTCGATGCCAACCGCCTCGAAGACGCGTTCGGTTATATCGACTGAGGCAAAGTCCTCAATCGTCGCGTCCCAGACATCGAGTCCAAATATCGGCGGCACCTGCTCCCACTCGTACGTAAATCCCATACCGAGGGGTGTCAACAGGCTGAATTCGTACGCGGAGACGTCTTCGACCCGGTTCCGAAAGGCGTCACGATCGAACGCGGACCGAACAGCTTCGATGCCTCGGCGATAGGGCCAGGCAGCCTCCGGATCGACGGTATCTGTCGGTCCACCGAAGGTAAGCAGGCCCGACGGCTCCATCCGCATCTGTACCACGCCTCCAAGCAAAAACTCCTGAAGCCAGAAGTGACCGTTCTCGAAAAAGCCATCCGGGCGTTCCTCGAGGGGAGCAAGTCGGCGGTACTGGTCCATTCCTGGTTACCTGACGGGCGGCCCCGGTAAATCGACACCGGTCAGGTGAGCGTTCGGTCGGGACTGTTTCGATCAAATCACGATTTCGTGGCCGAGCAGCCCGTTTTTTCCATCAAATCGTCGTTTGAGCCACGGGTGAACCTTTACCTGTTGGCGCGATATGTCCCCGTAAGAGCGTTATGTCGAGTCCACTCACGAAGATCCGAACTGGAGACACCCAAGGGTCTCCCGAACCCCGCGTGCTGGCACTTGATGGGACAGACACCGACAAAGTGTTCGAGGCTCTGTCCTCGGGAACCCGCCGGCAAATGCTCGAAACCCTCTATGAAGATGCGTCGACCCCATCGGAATTAGCCGAGGCGACTGACACCTCACTGCAGAACGTTCATTACCATATCGAGAAACTGGCTGCGGTCGATCTCGTCGAACCCGTCGGGACCCAGTATTCCGAAAAAGGGGCCGAAATGTCTGTGTACGCGCCGACAAGTGATCCACTGGTCGTCGTGGAAGGCAGGGAGGAGCGTGACGAAATGGAGTCGCGCCTCAAACGTATGGTCGGTGCCATCTCGACTATCGTCGCCGGCAGTCTCGTCGCCCAGTTCGCGCTCGGGAACCGAGTCACTCCTGG
Organism: uncultured Halobacteriales archaeon; assembly: GCA_964626045.1. Taxonomy (GTDB): domain Archaea; phylum Halobacteriota; class Halobacteria; order Halobacteriales; family Halobacteriaceae; genus Halodesulfurarchaeum. Next base: position 6,124 of record CAZVCA010000011.1, read on the forward strand.
CGCATCAGGGAGCGGAAGCGGGGATATGACGATGATGACCGCAGAAACGGCCGAGGAGTCCGCCCAGGCCTCACCGGCGCTTGTCGATGCCGTCACGAACGTGGTAGTCGAACCCGGCGCGATGATTTTGCTCGGTGGGCTCCTCGCCTTGCTCGCCCTCGAAATCGTGTATCGGCGGCGGTGAACGCAGGGTTCGCGGCCATCAATCGAATTAAGGAGCTGAGTCCCCGAGCAGGGACAACGATGGCTGATTCTTCCGAGAAGGAACTCGATATGCGGAGCGCGAAGGTGACCGAGGGCGCGGACAGGGCACCACACCGCTCGCTCTTCCGGGCTGCAGGGCTCAACGACGAGGAAATCCACAACCCGCTGATCGGGGTCGCGAACTCCTGGAACGAAATCGTCCCGGGTCACGTGCACCTCGACGAATTGGCGACTCACGTCAAAGACGGCATCCGCGAGGCCGGGGGCACCCCGCTCGAATTCAACACGATCGCCGTCGACGACGGGATCGCCATGGGCCACGAGGGCATGCGCTCCAGTTTGCCGTCCCGGGAAACCATCGCCGATTCGGTGGAACTGATGGCAAACGCACACCAGTTCGACGGACTCGTCGCCATGGCGTCCTGTGACAAGATCGTGCCGGGCATGTTGATGGCCGTCGCCCGCCTCGACATACCAGCAATCGTGGTGACAGGCGGCCACATGCAGGCAGGAACCTTCGACGGGGAGCCCGCAGATCTGGTCACTGTCTTCGAGGGCGTCAGTAAACATCAAGAAGGCGAACTCAGTGACGAGGAACTGTACGAACTGGAATGTAACGCCTGTCCCGGGGCCGGCTCCTGTGCCGGAATGTTTACCGCAAACACCATGGCCTGTGTCACCGAAGCACTCGGCCTCTCCTGGACAGAATGTGCGACTCATGGCGCAACCGACCAAGAAAAAGCAGCCATCGCGAGACAGAGTGGCGCGGAAATCCTTCGGCTGGTCGAGGAAGACGTTCGTCCCTCGGATCTACTGACCGAGGACGCCTTCGAAGATGCGGTACGGATCGACCTGGCGCTTGGCGGGAGTACGAACACGATGTTACACGTGCCCGCGGTCGCGGCCGAAGCAGGACTGGACATCACCCTCGAAGATTTCGATGGGTTAGCTGCAGAAACCCCACATCTCGCGCATATGAGCCCAGCGGGCCCCTGGCGCATGGAAAATCTCCGTGACGATGGCGGCGTTCCGGCAGTGATGGAGGCCCTTGGGCCGGAAATGCACCACGACCGTGAAACCGTCGACGGTACGACGATCGGCGAACGAATCGAGGGAGCAGAACGGGGAGATACCGTCATCAGGGAGCGAGATGATCCAGTGCATGACGGGGGAAGTTTAGCCGTGCTCAAGGGCAACCTCGCCCCTGATGGCGCGGTTGTCAAGGCGGGGGCGATGACGGAATCGATGTACCAATTCGAGGGGCGAGCACGGGTCTTTAACTCACAGGCTGCAGCCCTCGATGCACTCGATAGCGGTTCGATCGATCCAGGTGACGTGATCGTCATTCGCTACGAAGGGCCACGCGGCGGTCCGGGGATGCCCGAGATGCTCGAACCCACCTCCAAGGTGAGCGGCTCCCCGACTTTGTCGGGTGCCGTTGCGCTCATTACGGACGGCAGATTTTCGGGCGGGACCCGAGGGGCGGCGATCGGCCACGTGAGTCCGGAAGCGGCCGCTGGCGGGCCGATTGCACTCGTCGAGGAGGACGATCCGATCATCATCGACGTCGACGAGGGTCGACTCGAGCTTGCTGTCGACACGGAGACGTTACACCGGCGAGCCAAGCAGTGGACGCCGCCGGAGCTGGAGACAGAGGGGGTCTTAGAAAAATACGCCGCCATGGCGACAAGCGCCGCGACGGGCGGAGTCTTGCGGGCGCCGTCGCTTGCTGACGTGTCGATTGACGTGCCTGGCGACCAGTCTTAAATCGATTCCAGGTCCGTATCCGAGGGCGTTCCGTCGACCGGTTCGGCACGGGCGAACCGCGGGCCGACGCTGACAACTTCGACGGTTACCACGTCACCAATGGCCGTGTTGGGGACGAACACGACATAGCCGCCTTCCACGTACGCGATTCCGTCTCCTTCCTCCCCTTTCGAGTCAATTTCGACCTCGAGTGTGTCCCCCTCATCGACTGGCGGGGTCGACCGGTTTGACTCCGACGTGGGAGTCGAGGTCGAAGAATCGACGGCATCGAGCACACCAAAGCGATACACAGCGTTCTGATCGAGGTCACCGACCTCCAATTCGCGTTCGGGAATCGAAATCACGTAGTCGCCATTCTTGCGTTCGATCTGTGCGGAAAACACCGCAAGCAGGTCATTGATAGCCATGACAGTGGTTAAAAGTTTAGGCAAACCTGTATCAACGTTTTGATTTATGCACGAACGGTCTCGCTGCCCTCACAGCTGCCAATAGAGGCAAGAATACCTCGATGGAAACGTTGAAGCTTGGAAACTCCCTAGTAGTTCTCACTGCGATGTCCAAAACGCGTCGACCCGAAACCGCGTGTTCCCGGTCGGATCGCCGGGTTTCGACTGAATCCGATGACTGGAGGGGGTATCGATGAGCAATCAGGACTTTCAAAACGCGGTGCTGGACGATGAAGCGTTCGCCGTCACGTGGGAGCTTGTCCCCGGTCGGGGGGCAAAGGAACCGCAACAGGAGGAGGTGTTCGAGGACGCCGAGACGGCCGCCGAGGGCGATATCGTCGATGCCGTCTCACTCACGGACAACCCTGGCGGCACCCCGGCACTTTCGGCTGACTACCTGGGGATGAAACTCAAAGAACGGGGGGTCCAACCACTCGTTCACTTCACGACAAAAGACAAAAACCGGAATCAGATCGAAGCGCTGCTCCACGCCCTCGAACGCGAGGAGATTTCGAATATCCTCATAATGAGCGGCGATCATCAGGGAGAGGCCTTCGAGGGGCAGGGTAAGGCAGTTTATGACCTTGATCCGGTGCAGATGCTCGATTTCGTCTCCGAACTCAACGCGGGCTATGAATTCGACGACTCGTTCGGCCGCCACAACGAGTTGAGCGAGACGAACTTCTTCCCCGGTGCCGTCGTGTCCCCGTTCAAACGCCTCGAAGCGGAACTGATTCCCCAGTACTGGAAACTGGAGATGAAGGTCGAACACGGGGCCCAGTTCATCATCCCACAGGTCGGGTTCGACGCGCGGAAGTTCCACGAGCTGATTCAGTACGTCGACGAAAAGGATCTGGACGTGCCGGTCATCGGTAACCTCTATGTCCTGGACTCGGGTTCGGCCAGGGCGATGAACGAGAACCGGATCCCTGGTGCGATCGTGACCGACGACCTCCGGGAGGAAATCGAGGCCGAGCAGGACGGCGACGATCCCCATGGAGCGATGATCGAACGGGCCGCGAAGATGTATGCCATCATGAAGGGCATGGGCTTTGCGGGTGTCCACATCGGTGGCCATCGCGCCGATTACGACGACGTCGAATACATCGTCGAACGCGGCGACGAGCTCGCCGAGGAGTGGGAATCACTCGTCTCGGAGTTCGACTTCCCGATGGAGGATGGGTTCTACTACTACGAGCGAGACCCGGAGACGGGACTGAACAAAGAGACCCACGCGCCCCTCCCCGAATCGCCCAGCCAGGGCCTGAAATACCGCGGGTTCAAGGTCGCCCACGAGGTCATGTTCGAGCCGGACGGCGCCCTCTTCGGGCCAATGCGATACACGGCCAAGAAGGTCGATGACACCTGGATGGAAGGGCCATACGAAGGGTTCGAACGGGTGGCCAAGACCATCTCGAACGAGTGTCAGGAATGTGGCAATTGTGCGCTCTTCGATCTCGCCTACCTCTGCCCGATGTCACAATGCCCGAAAAACGAACGGAACGGCCCCTGTGGCGGGAGCTACGACGGTTACTGTGAGGTCTACCCCGAACAGGACGAGTGTATCTACGTACGTGCCTACCGGAAACTGAAAGCCGACGGGGGACTCGAGAAGGCCCGCGAAAAACTGCGCGAGACCTACATTCCACCGCCCGACTGGGATCTCGAAGGGACCTCCTCGTGGATCAATTACTACCTGGGGAAAGATTACGCCGGCAAGCGGGTCGGCAATCAGGTCACCGACGACTAAGTACCCCCGAAGTTGGTCGGGTCGACAGAAGTTACGCGGTGTTTTCCGCGTCCGTCTCAGCCTGGTCGGAAGACCGTGGAACGACCAGGACCGGTATATCCACCATCGTGAGCAGCGTACTCGTGACACTGCCCAGGAATTGCTTTCGGACGTTCGAACGGCCGTGTGAGCCCATCACGACCAGATCGACCTCGTTTTCGTCGGCGAATGTCGCGATGGCACCCGTCACGCCATCGAAGCCAGTTGTTTTCCGGCCGAACGTTTCGACGTCGACCGCTGATACAGATTCCCGCAACTCCGTGGCGGCCGTCGCGAGGGTCTCGTCCCGATTCGTTTCGAGGGACTCGACAAAGGCCTCTGGGAGCCCACCAGCATTGAACACGCCACCGGCTCGCTGCAGATCGAGGACGGCAAGCACTGCAAGCGAAGCATCGGTTCTCGTCGCGAACGCCGCCGCATAGGGATATGCGAGGGCGGCGTTCTCGCTCCCGTCTGTCGGCACGAGAATCTGTTCGACGCCCACCTGAGCCCGGTCGGTTTCGGCGCTCGGGTCGACCACGACCGGAACCGGCGAAGCGCCGAGGACCCGTTCGGTGACGCCACCGAGCAGGCTTCGTTTCATGCCCGACCGTCCCTGTCGACCCATCACGACGAGAGTCCCAGGTTCCTCCGAGGCAACCCGGGTGATTTGACTGGCTGGCGTCCCCTCCTCCAGCCGGCTCGTGACAGGTCGCCCGGCGTCTGCCGCCATCGTCTCGAGATCGGCGAGCATCGCTTTGCGATCGCGTTTCACCCGTTTTCGGTCTGAACCGGACCGGATGGCATCGAGAATGGAGCGCTCGAGCACATGCACGATTTCGAGCGGCGCATCGAGGAACCCGGCCATCGCGATGCCAGTCTCGGTTACGTGGCGGGCGTGATCGCTCGTATCGACAGCGACGACGACACGGTCGTACATGGATACACCTGGGAGCGGAACTGACTTCACCGTTTACCTGTTTGCCCGGCAGCGGCCACCCTCGCCATTCAAGATGGTCCCGGCCGATAGCGGGAGCATGAGCATCGGAGACAACCGCAAAGCCGTCGACTGCATGAACACGAGTTGTAAATACAACAGCTCACGGACGTGTGGCTATTCGGGCCGATTGGTCATCGACGCCGACGGGAACTGCGAGATGGAATCTGACAGCTACCATCGCGATCAGTTCCCCTGAAGAGACAATTTCAGGGTTCGGGTCGGGGGACATACCAGATGCCCCGCTCGCGGTCCCAGAAAGAGCCAATGAGGACGTGTGGGAAGGCAACGACGCTGATGAAAATCGCCCAAAAGGCGACCAGGCCCGGTAGCAGCGGCGCCCCACCGAAGGGATTGGGAACGATCAGGAACAGGATCGCCCCGAGCCCGAAGGTCGCGATGGCCCCGGCGATCAACACACCCCACGCACCGAGTGCGATGTACGTCGGATCTGCAGAATCAAGGACCGAAAGCAACCCATCAGCGTAGGTCCCGTCGGCGGGTTCGTCTGTCACCAGTGTGGCCCGTCCCACCTGTCTCGCGGAATACCACAGTGGGAAGTACAGGCCAACGGCCAACACGACTGGCACGACGATGAAATAGCCGACCAAAAGCAGCGTTTCGCCCGCTTCGATCGCATAGGTTCTGACCGAATCACGGCGCCGAAAGCCCACCACGAGATGCGCGACCAGCAAACTGCCGAAACCCACGGTGAGTAGCAGCTGGTTCGTCTGGAGATCGAGATGCCACGCAGCGAGTGCACCTGGGGCGAAAATCGATACCATGTACGAACTGAAGGTGTAGAAGGTCTCCGGCCAGGCGATCATCGGGACGAGCATGATTGCCCCACCCCGAACCGCTGCGGCAAGCCACCGTTGTGGGCCAGATGTTAGGTGGCCGGATAACCCGGTCGCATCGAGGGCGGCGAGATCGGCGATCCCGCCTTTTGCGACGGCGACGGTGATGGCCCCGGCGAGGCCGAGGACCGGGCTAACGAAGAGGACACCGACGAAGGCAGCGATCGCAAGCACGTACACGGCGATGTAACTGAGCTGGAACGACCCGGTCCGAAAGCGGAGATTGTCGAAGTGTTCGAAGCCGCCGTGTGGCAGATTGAGGACGACCATCCCGAAAAGGAATCCGGCGGCCTGAACACGAATCGGAAGGCGAATGCCAGCGATCCACGCGAGGGCAAATCCAGCCGTGAGTACGAGGAAGGCTACACGTGAGACGTGAACCGGGAGTGGGTCACTTCCAATCGACCAACGCCCCGCAGGGCGCCGTGATTGAAGCGGATGCATATTCGAACTGTGCGTGGACAGACGCCTGAAACCTGGTCCAAACTCTATGGGTACGCTCCAGAGGGGTCCCGGTACCTGGAAGATGCAGTTGGTACATCGGCCGAGCCGGAATGTTTTCCTCGGTGGTCCTCGTATGTTCAAATATGTTACCGCAACTTGCCCTGATCGTCCTCGGTGCCATCGGCACCATCGCTCCAAGGCGGTATGTCGATACGTTAAAGCGGTGGCTGCTCTGGCCGAGTTACGAGAACCCGGCAGATCTGGAACCGCGAGGGTGGATCGTCTCGCTCGTTCGCCTCCAATCCATTGGTGCCTTGCTCCTGGGCCTATATCTCGTCTTCAACTCGGATCAGGAGTTGCCCCCGATTCCCGAACACCCGGATTTGACCCCGGGTGGGCCCGACGGCGATTCGTCATCTACCATCGGAACAGACAAAGAATAACCCCCGTCGCCATCTTCGTTATCATATACGGTCAGTATAGCGAGTTACATGAATAGAACCCAGTCCGAGACGACCGAGGTCGCTCCCGATTCCGTACTCTCGGATGCCTACCAATCGGTTTTCGAGGCACTGCCGGATCCGGCACTCGTTTTGGATCCAGCAGATGGGCTGGTCATCGATTGTAACGAGGCCGCCGTGGACCTGTTCGGATACCCGAAAGCCGAACTCACCGACACGAGCGTGGACAGCCTCACGTCGGGGACGGAAGCCCACGGACGGGACCGGGCAGAAGACGTTCTCGAAACTGTCGCGAACGGACAGGCCATGACGGTCAAACGCGAAGCGACAACCCAGGATGGTCGGACGTTCTGGGTCGACGTGGCCCTCAAGCCACTCGAAATCGAGGACCACACGTTCGTGATCGGGTCAATACGGGATACGGGCGAGTCAGTCGAGGAGGAAAGAGACGTGCGAGCCTTCAAGACGGCTATCGAGAACGCGGGCCATTCGATCTACTGGACGGATGTCGACGGCACGATCGAATACGTCAACCCGGCCTTCGAGGAAATTACCGGGTACGACCGATCGGAGGTGCTCGGGCGCAATCCCCGAATGCTGAAATCCGGCGAAATGAGCGAGGCCTACTATCGGAACCTCTGGGAGACGATCACAGCCGGCGAAACCTTCCAGACCGAAGTGGTCAATGAAGATGCCGATGGAGAGCAGTTCGTCGTGTCCCAAACGATCGCCCCGATCGAGGGGCCGACGGGGGAGATCGAACGGTTCGTTGCAGTCAACAGCGACATCACCGAGCGGAAACGGCGCGAGCAGCGCCTCGAAGCGGAAAAAACGACGACCGAGCGGCTTCATCAGCGGCTATCGGTGATCAATCGAATCCTGCGCCACGATATTCGCTCCTCAGTCAACATCATCAAGGGCAACGCCGAACTGGCACAATCGTCGACCCATGAACTGGATTCGGCGGTCGACACGATCATCGACGAAGCTGATCGACTGCGTCGGATCGCCGAAAGTGTGAGACATATCGAATCTGCTATCGATGACTCCGAGAGCGAAACCAACGCCCTCGACATTACGACCCTCCTGAAGACGAAGGTGCTCGAATTCAGAAACGAATATCCGAAAGCGACCTTCGAGCTATCGCTTCCGGAACAGGCTGTCGCGACCGCCCGCGAACGATTCGATCTCGCGCTCGATCACTTGCTCTCGAATGCCGTCGAGCACAACGACACTGCGTCGCCGACGGTGAGCGTGACGGTGAAAGACCAACGAGACACAGACACTATCGTCATCGAAATCGCCGACGACGGGCCTGGCATCCCCGATGACGAGATACAGCCACTCGAGGAAGGTCGAGAAACGCCACTCAATCATACCAGCGGACTGGGCCTGTGGCTGAGCCAGTGGATCGTTTCAGTCTCCGGGGGATCCCTCTCCTTTGCCGAAAACGACCCACGAGGAACGATCGTTCGGATCGAACTCGAAACCCCGCCTTAGGCGGCGCTTGAGGAAACAACCCTCGTCCGCAGTTCCGATAAAGCGTCTCGCCCGTTGATAGCGATAACGATAAACCCGACCTTCGCTAGGAGGTCGAGATAGGTGACGACGATCGCCTCAGTTTCGATCAGCAGGTAGCCGAGACCGAAGGGTCCGAGCAACCAGACGATCGGATAGATGCTCCAGAGGACAACCGTGAGATTTCTGAGTTTGGTAAAGACCGCATCCGGGCGGTGGGCCTCGAGCGCTGCCTGCTTCGGGAGGACCCCGATCAGAATATAGAGGATTCCTAGGAAGGATATCGTGCCAGCGAGATAGGCGAGCCAGTGCCATGGCGCAGGGACGAAAGCTGCCACGGCCCCGAAGCCGATTGTGAGCCCCTCAAGTCCGACCAACATCACATAGGTCCGTCGAGCCGGTTTGGCCAACATCGCCAGGTAGAGGACCAGCAGTGGCGTGGTGAGAATCCAGTCGATATATCTGGGAACGTAGAAGATAGCCCCTTTCGTCGGGATCCGTCCAAATTTCATCGCCATCGCGGCATACGCCACAGTCGCGATGCCCGTAATCAAACTCAAGACCAGATAGAATCGGGGGTGGTCCTTGCCGTCCGCCACGTACCCCCAGACGGCATACGCCGTTCCCGCTGCCATGCCGAGTGCGCCGAGTGTGTACCACAGTGTCGTATCAACCATGTGTTTAGTCGTCGCTTGGAACCTGCTGTTTCGTGGTCTGTGCCATCATGTCAGCCGTCTCGCTGACAGCGAACGAAGAGACAGTCTCTCGTAGCTGACTCGCCCGATCCGAGAGCGAGTCGGCCTGATCGGACACGTCGTGTAAGGTTGCGGTCTGTTCTTCCGCCGCCGCGGCGACTTCCTCGGCCTGTGAACTCGTCCGCGCCGAAATTTCGGAGACGTCGTCGATCATTTCGGCCAGTGATTCGGTCGCCGAGGCCTGTTCGGTTGTCGCCTGATCGATCTCGGCAACCGACGTGTAGACGGCTTCGACGTGGTCGGCCACGGCTTCCAGATCGTGAATCGCTTCTTCGACGGTCTCGACACCCGTATCGACCCGATCAGTCGTCTCGTGCATCCGGTCGACTGTCGTCTCGGTCTGGGCTCGAATCGATTCGATCCGGTCTTCGATCTGTTCGGCCGAATCCATCGTTTCCTCCGAGAGGTTCTGGATCTCGTCCGCGACGACTGCAAACCCGTTGCCGGCGACGTCGGCCCGAGCGGCCTCGATCGCGGCGTTGATCGCCAGGAGGTTCGTCTGTTCGGCCACGTCCGTGATCACGGAGACGATCTCGTCGATCGCCTCCATTTCCTCGTCGAGCCGCTCGATCGCGGTGACGGCCTCGGCAGTCGTCTCCTCGATCGTGTCGAGTTCGGCGGCCGCCTCAGTCGCCGCCGTTCGGCCCGTTTCACCGACTTCAGCCGCCCGATCGACTGTCTCGCTCACGTCGTCGACGATCGCATCGATCTGCTGGGCTGACGTCGACAACGTTTCGACTTCGTGGGAGACGTCTGCAAGCCGTTCCTCTTGGGTGGCCGCACCGTCGGAGATGTCGACGATCGATCGGCTGACGTCTTCGCTTGCCTTCCGAACTTCGTTTGCCCCGGCATCGAGTTCGGTTGCGGATTCCGCGACAAAGCCCGAGAATTCGGTCACGTCACCGATCGTCGTCTCGAGTTCGGCGACCATTTCGTTGAACGCCTCGCCGATCTCCCGCATGGCTTCGCTCTCACTTTCCGGATCGACTCGCTGTGTAAGATCGCCGTTCGCACACGCGTCCATGACATCACTATATTCAGTGGCCTTGGCCTCCAGATGCTCCGTCAACTCCTCGGCTTCGGCCTGGCGACGTTCGGCTCGTTCCTTTGCCACTTCGACGTCTTGTTTGGCGGATTTGGCCTCCGAAATACGGGACTGTAAGGAATCTCGCATCCGGCGGAACGAGTCATAGAGGGTCCCGAATTCGTCTTCACGAGGTGTCTCGAGTGGGACGTCGAGTTCGCCGTCGGCCATCGTTTCGGCTCGCTCGGAGAGTTGCCGAAGCGTGATGGCCGTATTCGTCCCGATCGTCACCCCGAGGAGCCCGAAACTGATCACCATGATCAAGATCATGCCCAGGAGGTAAGACGTGATCTCGGCCCCCGTCGGGGTCCCCTGTATTTGATACTCGATGATCAACCCGAACACGACCGTGACCGTCACGATCGCCCCCAATCCAGCGGCCAGTTTCGCCGCGTACCGACGACGGAACCGCCGGATTAGCGATGCCTGTCTGGTCATGCTATTATCTACTACGGAATGGCTGAAGTTGTATTTCGACCCCAAACAGATTGGACATAGCGGTCACGACTGAAACAAATCAAATGGACTGGCGTCGGGTATGGAAGCGGATCCTCTGAGGAAACCAATCAGGGGTCTTCGGGTTCGGGGATCTGGCGTGTCGTCCCAACGATGCTGACGGGCTCGCCGTCCTCGTCGAGTTCGACTTCGCCATCGCCCTCGAGCCAGATTTCCTCCCCCTCCAGGGTGAGCGGGTACTGAACGAAATACCCAGTCCCCTCGTCGATAGCGGTTTCAAACGCCTCGATGAGGTCATCTCGATAGGCGGTATGGACCCGTTCGATGAAGTTCTCGAAGATCGGCTCGAGTTCCGCGGCATCGATGCCGAACAGAGTCTCGAAGGCCGGATATCGATCCACCGTATCCGTTTCGATATCCCACTCCCACGCGTAGGTGTTGGTCGCTTCGAGGGCCCGGACGAGTTTGTCCCGGACTGCTTCCAGTTCTTCGACGCGGTGCTCCAACTCGGTGACCCGGTCACTGCTATCGGATGGCATATGTGAATGGTATGCACGCCATCCATATCGATGTTTCGGCCCTGCCTACTCCATGTATCCGAGTTGCTGCAGTCGTTCCTCGACGGTTTCCTGCTCCGTACTTCCGGTTCGTTCGTCGAGTGAGATCGGCTCCTGGCGTTGTGCAGGTATGTCCCCACTGAGCGTGTCGATGATGGTCCCATCCATATCCTCGGGGATCGCCACGCCGTGAGCTGAGAGGATCGTCGGGGCGATGTCCAGAATGCTGACTCGGTCGAGTTCTCCTTGGGGTTCGAATGCGGGCCCGTTCGCGACGAACATGCCATACGGCGTATTTTCCGCAGCCCATCGGTCCGGGCCAGACATCACCGTCCCGCCCCCGATGCCGTCGTTGACGTGGACGCCTGGCCGCTGGTCGACGACGATTTCGGGCGCCGTCTCGACGAATGGGCCGCTGTACAGTTCTTCACCCCGGTGGACAGCCGTAAACAGCGGGCCGTGTTGGTCCTCGAGCTCGCGCAAATCAGCCATCAACCGGTCACGGACAGATTCGAGGTCGAACGCCGGGTTGATGTATATCGGTCCCTGCCCGCTTGCGACCGCCTGGGTGTCGGCCAATTCGATCGCTTCGAGTTTGCGACCACGTTTGACACCGGCTGCTTGGGGGACCAGTTGCTGGAGGCGCTCCGGGACGATCGTTGCCAGCGTCTCGACGAGTCCGAACCGTTTTGCCACGGCAAGCACGGTCTCCCGATCCAAACCGACCGATCCCAATAGATCCTCGACCGTCCGCGTCCGGGTCTGATACCCGTTTTCGGCCAGCCATTCGTTGATGTAGAACTCCGTCTGGGTCGGCGCACTGCCATGATCGGACATGAGCACGACGTTCACGTCCTCCATTGCCGCCAGCTTGCCGAGCCATTCGTCGACGAGTTCCCAGGCCCGTTTCGTGGGCGCGTCGTCCCAGAAGAAATGATGGAGAACGTTGAGATAGAACAACGTCAGGTGCATGAAATCCAGGTTCTCCTCCTCGAACAGCGTTATCGCGGCCTCGAAATGGGTATCGATGAGATCCAGAATGGCATCGACTTCCGCCCCACGCTCGTCGTTGCTCGACAACAGTGGGTCGGGATGGACCTGATAGCCGAATCTGGATTCGAGTTCGGCCTCGAGTTCCGGCGGCGAGGTGTACCCGCTCTCGATTGAGCGATATTCGCCTTCGGCCGCGTCCGGCCCGCCACAGACGATGGGACCGTCTATCTCCCGAGGGGGGTACATCGTCGGCATATTGACCACTCCGGTGGTCTGGCCCGCGTCGTTGAGATAATCCCAGAGTTCCGCCGTCTCGAAATCACTCCCCTCCATGACGTCGATTCGTCCCGCCTCGAGGTCCACCGACTCGAACCAGAACACGCCGAACCCACCCGGGTTTTTCCCCGCGGAATAGGCCTTCCAGTTGGGGAAGGTGACCGGTGGCAGGACACTTCGTGTTTCGGCCCAGGTTCCGTCGTTTCGAAGCGATTCGAGGTTGGGGAGTGCCCCCGCTTCGATCCACGGTTCCAGCAGCCGCCAACTGGCACCGTCGAGGCCGAGGACGAACGTGCGGGTCATACTCGAAGGTTGGGATCCGGCCTCAACATCCTTTCGTCCCGCGAAACAGTCGTTGCACAACCACTAAGTAAACCCGTCGTCGTCTCTCATATAGTGCGTACCCTCGCCGTCATCCCCGCCTACGACGAGGCCGAGACGATCGGATCGGTCATCGACGGGACCGCCGAATACGTCGACAGGGTGGTCGTTGTCGACGACGGGTCCACAGACGGGACTGCGTCGATTGCTCGAGCGCACGGCGCAACCGTCCTCGAACACACGTTCAACACGGGTGTCGGCGGGGCCGTCAGAACGGGCTATCGGTACGCGATCGACAACGACTTCGACTTCGTCGTCCAGGTCGATGCGGACGGCCAACACGATCCGGCACACATCCCGGAACTGCTCGATGCAGCCGCGGACGCGGACATGGTCATCGGCAGTCGGTATCTCAACGAGAGTCACGAGGAGTACTCCCTGGTTCGCTCGCTCGGCATCCGATTTTTCACGGGCCTGGTCAATACGCTCGGCGGTGTCGAGATCACCGACGTGACCAGCGGGTTTCGGGTGTATCGGGTCTCGGCACTCGCGTCGATCCTCCACCAATCGGACAAACACTGGGCCGTCGAACAGACCCTCGAAGCAGCGAAACGGGATCATACGATTACCGAAGTGTCGACCGAGATCCCGACACGAACCGAAGGCCAATCCCAGTTCACCCTGGAAACTTTCCTCTTGTATCCGCTCCGAATGACTGACGTGGCCCTCCGGGTCATCCTCTTCAGATAACAATGGTCGAATATACGATCGTCAACGTCCTCGCCGCGTTCGTGGGGATCGGGTTTCTCGCGAACGGGTATCGCATGGTACGCCGGGGCCGCGAGGACATGGCCCTGTTCCTCGCGTCAGTGATCGTCGGGGCCGGCGTGATTTTCGTCGCCCTGTTTCCGGACGTGTTCGAAATCGTCGCGTCAGTTCTCGGCCTCGAATGGAAGGCGCGGGCGATTCTCGTCGTGGCCAATCTCACGCTGTTCGTCCTCGTCATCTACCTGTTGCACCGCATCGCCAGCCTCTACGAACAGGTTTCCCGCCTCAACGAGGCAGTCGCCCTGTTGCGCGCCGAGATCGAGGACCGGGATGAGTGACCCAGTACAGGCTGTCTTGTCCGTCGATACCGAACTGTTCAGCCATACGCCCGCCGTCAGAAACGCGGCTGGCTCCCTGGAAGATGCCGGTGTCGGCCTGGATGGAATCAGCTTTCTACGGGACGCCTTTGCCGATCGTGAGATCACGAGCACCTGGTTCGTCGTCGCTGACATCGCGACCGATCACTCTGGTGTCATCGAAGGGATCGCCGCCGATGGCCACGAAATCGGCTCGCACACCAAAAGCCACCGGCTCCTCACGGATCTCGATCCGGACACTCGACAGAGGGAACTCGTCGAATCGAAGGGCATACTCGAAGCGACCACTGGAGAAACCGTCGAGGGTTTCCGCGCCCCGGCGTTTGACATCGGTCCCGACCATTTCGAACGTCTCGCAGCGGCGGGATACCGATACGATTCGAGCGTCGTCGCGAGCCGAAAGATACCGGGATGGTACGGGGGCGAGTTCGACCGCATACGACCAGGGCCGGCGACTGCTGTCGACCCTGGTACTCCGGCCGCCATCGCCGAACTGCCAGTGAGTGTTATGCCCGGCCTGCGGCTCCCCCTTACCGGAACCTGGCTCCGATTTTTCGGTCCCAGATACACGATCTATGGGATGAAGTGGCTCGCAAGGCAGGGAATCCCGGCGATCGTATACGTCCATCCGTGGGAATTCGTCGATCTGCCGGCGGTGCCTGGCGTGCCAAAACGCGTGTACTATCACACGGGGGCGTGGATGCGCCGCGCGGTCGAACGCATCCTCGAGACTGATCTCCAGTTCGAAAGCGCAAAGCAGGTGTTAGCCGATTCCGATCTCGTCTCCAACGTCGAACAAACGGCGGAGGGGACCCAGCCGTGACGACCCGTTCGCCACGGCAGGTGGCCATAACCGCGGGGCAGTACCTGATCGCGCTCCTCGCCTTTGCGTGGGTGCTCAAACAGATCGATATCGCTGTGGCACTCGACCGGCTCGTGAGCCTCGACCTGATCACGCTCTTCGGGATCCTGTTTGTCAGCGTGCTCGGCGTGCTGGCCCGGTTTGACACCTGGGCAGCCGTGCTCGCCCCGCTCACTTCGGTGGGGTACTGGGCAGTTGGTCGGATCTCGCTTTCGGTGAACTTCATCAACCAACTCCTCCCATCCCGGCTCTCCGGTCGACTCGCAGCCCCATTCGTGATCCGTGGGACGACCGGAATGGATTATGCGGATGCCACAGCGGTCTCCGGCGTCCATACGGGCATGTATGCGATTTTCTACGGAACGGCTTCGACGGCTGGGCTGCTCGCTATCTTGCTGTTCGAGCCGATTTCGCTCGGACTGTTGGCCCTGTTGGCCATCTCGACGGCCCTGTACATTGTCGCCGGCGTCGTCGTGCTCATGGCGGGTACGAATCTCCGTGTGCTCGATCCGCTGGTTGCATTGCTCGCCCGGCTTGCCGGGCGGATCCCACGCTTCGGAACAGCGTTTGCCGCTCGCATCAGGGGCCTTGCGGATTTCACCGACGCCTCGACGCAGACCTTCAGTGCGCTCGCCTCGAATCGACGGGTCTGGCTTCGATACGCGGTGGGCTGGAGTATCGTCTTGCTGGTTGCCCCTGCCATTCGGGTCTGGCTGCTGTTGACAGCCTTTGACGTCACGTTCGAACCGATGGCGTTACTCCCCCTGTACCTGGTCACTGGGTACAGCGTCACGCTCCTGCCGATCTCCCCGGGGGGAGTGGGGGTGACTGAGGCGACGGCGACAGCGGTTTTTGTCACCCTCGGTGTGCCCAGTAGCGTCATCGTCCCCATCGTCTTCGTCGATCGGATCTTCGGGATCTATCTCCCCGCCGCGCTGGGATGGCTGCCGACGGCCCAATTGGACCTCACCGAACTCACTTAGAAAGGCGGATACCGGGAGCGATCACACTCACCGGTCAACTTCAAGATGACCGTGTACTGGTTCTCGCGAAGTTCCTGCTCGTCGGCGTACTGTTCTGTTTGGGGGACAATTCCCCGCCTGAGTAGGTCACGATAATTTCCAGGCGTGGGCCGCTCGGGGACGAAATTCGGGGGCCGAGGGCCGAACTCCGCCACGATCTCGTACCCGTATTCCCCGTCGAGGATCTTCCGTACGTAACTGGCCTTGGCCGAATTGTGTCTGAAATAGGTTCCCTCGGCCAGGAACAACAGGTCCCGATAGCCCAGCTGGATATACCGGGGACAAGGATCGAGAACCTCGTCGGTACCATGTGACCCGTACGCATGAGTAACGTTCGCCGAATGGGGGATCGCCGTGTCCTGGAGATGGCGTCGATACACTTCGACGACGTCCTCGTCTCCCGCGTTCGTTTCCAGCCACGCCGTCGCGTTATCTCGGGGCATGTCAGCGTAGCCTGCGACCCCAACCCCCGCGTAGAGCGCTGCGGAGACCACGACAAAGGCGATCACGATCCGACCGACCGAGGGAAATCGGTCTCGCCACCGCACGAGTGACCACCCCAGCAATACGCCGATCAGCGGGAAGGTTGGGAGCAAATGATGTACCCGAAAGTCGTGCCAGGTCCAGAAGAGCAGGATG
>CAZVCA010000011.1:22795-34830 GCA_964626045.1 uncultured Halobacteriales archaeon
GCGATCGCCGAAAACGCCTCGCCATGGCCCAGAAGGACCGCTCCTATGACGACCGGGAAGAAGAGCAGTGCATAGAGAAACGTCGTCCCACCGAACGGCGCCCGACCCCAGGCGACGCCGGATCGAAGGCTTCCGAGACTCGGATCCTCGAGAACCCTCGCATAGGGCACGAGGGCGTCGAGAATTCTGCTGAATTCGTCTCGGGTCGCGAAATTCGGAATCCGATGCCAGATGCCAAAGACAGAGAGGAAAACGGCGAGCAGGAGGATACGTCGGAGCCACGGATCAGTTCGCAAATCAGCGACGAACTGGTCCCGGCCCTCGCGAACCAGGTTTCGGATCGCCCCCATCATGAGACCGTTCGACCGCGGCCGTGCAAAAACGTGACCTTCTACGAATCCCTCGACTTGTCAGTCTCGTCCTCGGGGAGTTCCTCGGAATCGCCGCCATCCGTCGAATCTGTCGAGGGCGCTTCCTCCGAGTTGGCCACGGGTTGACTGGAGTCGGAAGAACCAGGTGGGGCCGTTGGTTCAGTACCGACACCTGTCTCATCGATCACTCGGTCGGTCCAGGTTCCCCTGAGGAAGTAAAGCGATGCAGCCAGCATCGAAAGGACGTTCGAGAGGGCGATCGCATACCAAACACCCGTCTCGCCCATCCCGAACCAATCCAGCAACACGTACGCTGGCGGGAGGCGGAACACCCACAGCGACAGAATGGCAAACACCATCGCCAACCGTGTTGAGCCGCTGCCTCTGAAGGCCCCTTGCACGATCTGGAACACGCCGATGAACAGGAAGGTCGGCCCGATGATGGTCAGATAATCAGCCCCGATGGCGATGACGTTCGGTTCGCCAGGAATGAACGCGGCCGTGATCGGTTCGGCAAAGGCCACCGCGATGACGCTGAAGACGGCGAGAACGCCGGCGACGATGCCGGCACTATAATAGACGGTTCGCTTCGCTCTGGCGACCTGTTCGGAGCCGAGATTCTGGCCGACGACGGTCTCGGTGCCTCGGGCCAGTCCCAGTGCGGGCAGAAAAACGAGAGAATTCAGTCGATTCCCGATACCCAGTGCGGCAACGGCGTCGTCCCCGGCTAACGCAACGAGGGCTGTCAGCACCGTAATGCCGAGAGCGCGGGTCGATTGCTCGACACTCGATGGCGCACCGAGGGAGATGATCCGGCGGACCATATCGAGTTCGAGTTTGAGATCCGCGAGCGAGAGCTGGATGCCGACTTTGCCGGAGAACAGCCAGAACATCCCCAACATGGCGCCGACAGCCCGGGAAAAGACCGTTGCGATCGCCGCGCCCTGTACCCCAAAGCCCTCGAACCCAGTGACTGCAAAGAGGGTCGTCTGGAGGCCATCGAGCCCGACCGCCGTCATGAGCACGTTCCCCTGGAAGCCAAGAATCAGAAACGGATCCAGCAGGACGTTGAGAACCACACCAAAGGCCATCAGATAGAGCGGCGTTCGGGTATCACCCCAGCCACGCAGGAGCGCCTGGAAGATGAAGAAGCCGAACATGAAGACGACGCCGACGAAAATGGTGCGGGTGTATTCCACGGCGAGCGTGTATTCCAGAGAGCCCGGTCTCGCCCCGATGAGATCGACTAACCAGGGTGTCAGCGCGTATCCGATCACGGAGAAAACCGCCGCGACGACGGCCACAAAAGCAATCGTCTGGCCCGCCGCGTGGTTGACCTGAGCTTCGTTCCCGGCGCCTTTGTTCTGGGCGACGAGGACCGTCCCGGCGACGGTAAATCCACCGGCGATCGAGATCATCAGAAAAACGAGCGGCCACGAGTACGAGAGGGCCGAAACCGCCTCCTGTCCGAGCCGTCCGACCCAGAAGGTATCAGCGAGATTGTACCCAACCTGGAGCATCTGGGACAGCACGATAGGCAACGAGAGGACGACGAGCGGTTTCAGGAGGGCCCCATCGATCACGTTGACGTCTCGACTACTCACGAATTAGGCCTCCGTCGACTGGTTCGTTGCTCGCCAGGTCGCTGAGAACGGCCATTGAATGCTCCCCAGAAATGCAGACCGCAAATGCCACAGTAAAAACAGATCCATACTGGTGAATGACCGTTCACTATTTAAAGGAGTTTCGTCAGCAGGGTTTCGTCGACGGCTGCTACCCATCCACACTATTGCAACCAGACTCTCAGGTGCCGCCGATCCCTCCCACAACAGGTCGTCATTTCGAGTGGAGTTCCTCCCGGACGTAGACACCCAGATACCCACCAAGCGCACTCAAGCCGACCGTGTAGATGGCCGAAAGCCCAATCACGAACAGAGCGAGGGCGCCGAATGCAACCGGAGCCACGGCCACATTTCCGCCGAAAGCCGCGGCGACACCGCCGAAACCCAAGACCGTCATGACCACGAACGCGAGAAGGATGACCGGCACCAACATCACGACGCCGGCACCAGCCCCGACCTTGAGCCCTGCTTCCCGGGTGCCGTTTTCGAGATAGCCCGATATGCCACCACCGAGAATGGGTGATAACGGCACGAATGATATGATGACACCGACGACACCACCGATCACGGCATTCAGTAAGGCACTGCGGCCGTTCGACGCTTCGCTGCTGGGTTGGGGGACCATATTCTTGGGGAGGCGCCCAACCAGTAAAAAGCATCGGCAGGGCAACGGTTAGGCATCTCCACGGAGAAACCTACATTATGTGTGGGCGAACGTCACTCTTTGCGCCCAAAGCGAGCCTCGAAACCCGCTTTGATGGGACCTTCGAGGCCGCGTACGAACCCCGGTACAACATTGCGCCCCAAAGCGATCTCTATGCGATTCACGGCGAGGAGCCGGAGGCCATCGTCGCCGACAAATGGGGGTTTGTCCCAACGTGGACTGACCAGATAGACGAGGGACCCCGACCGATCAACGCTCGCGCCGAAACTGTCGCCGAGACCAACCTCTTTCGTGAAGCATTCGAGTCGAATCGTGCCCTCGTTCTGGCCGACGGCTATTACGAGTGGGCCGGTGATCGAGGCGGCAAACAACCGTATCGGATCACTCGCGAGGACGGCGAGCCCTTTGCCATGGCGGGGCTCTGGAGCCGTTTCGACGGGACAGAGCAGACCGTCGACACGATCGCGATAATTACAACGGCGGCAACCGAACCGGTCGCACCGATTCACGATCGTATGCCAGTGATCCTCGAACCTGGCGCCGAAGCCGACTGGTTACACGGTCGGGAAACCGACCCGCTGCGCGAGGCGCAAACGGACACACTCCGGACCCAGGCAATCTCGACTCGCATCAACGACCCGGCAAACGATTTCCCGGGAGTTATCGATCCCGTCGGTGGCGATTCCGGGCAGCTGGACTTAGCGGAGTTCGGTGCCGATTGAAGGGCCCAAGGGAGCCACTCGGCATCCGCAGTTCGTAACGGGTAAACACTGCCTCGCCCAATCTCGGTCCAATGAGTGAATCGTCATCCCGATCGGCATCCCCGATCGTGTACGATCTCGATTCGGCGTGTACCCTGTCCGACCTCGAGGACGGGGCCTATTACCTCGGTACTGTCAACGGCGTCGTCGATTACGGCGTCTTCGTGGACGTCTCAGCGACGGTGTCGGGCCTAATTCATGAATCGAGTGTGGAAAGCGAGTACGAAGTCGGCGACGAGGTAGTCGTCGAACTGACCGAAATTAAAACGGACGGTGACGTTGCCTTCGAACCGGTTGCGTTCGAGGAATACGACGTAGAAGAAAAGCGACCGGCCTATGATCGAAACGTCGTCTCGAAGCTCACCGCATCCGAAGACGATCGCGTCCATCTCGAAGGATCGGTCGTCCAGATCAAGCAAACCCGCGGCCCGACTATCTTCCAGGTTCGGGACGAGACCGGAATCGTTCCCTGTACCGCCTACGAAGGGGCCGGGGTTCGGGCCTATCCCGAAGTCGAGGTCGGTGATCACGTCTACGTCGCCGGGTCGGCCGGCTCTCGCGATGGCGGGGTGCAGGTCGAAGTCGACACCCTCGACGTCCTGACCGGGGAAACGGAACGGACTGTCGGCGCTCGGCTCGAAGCCGCGACGGCGACCCATTCCGATCCGATCGACGTGGAACCGACGATCGATTGGGACCCGCTCCACGAGATGTGGGGCGAACTCCAAGGAGTGGCCCGCGAGCTCCGGGCGGCCGTCCTCGAAGGGCGGCCGATTCGGATCAGACATCACGCGGATGGTGACGGGATGTGTGCCGCAACGCCCGTCGAAACAGCCCTCGAGCGACTGATCGAGGAGGTTCACGAGGATAGCGAGGCGGCCCGTCACCTGCTCAAACGCCTCCCGAGCAAGGCGCCGTACTACGAAATGGAGGACGCCACCCGCGACCTGAACTTTGCACTGGGAGATCAGGAACGCCACGGCCAGAAACTGCCCGTTCTCCTGATGATCGACAACGGGAGTACCGCCGAGGACCGCCCGGCCTACCGCACCCTCTCGGAGTACGACATCCCGATCCTCGTCATCGATCATCACCACCCCGATCCGGAGGCCGTCGACCCCTTTGTCGACGCCCACGTCAATCCGTATCTCCACGGTGAGGATTATCGAATCACCTCGGGGATGCTCAGCGTCGAACTCGCCAGGATGATTCATCCCTCCCTGGAAACCGAACTCGACCACGTGCCCGCCATCGCCGGGTTGGCCGATCGGTCGAAGGCAAAAGCGATGGAGGATTATCTCTCGCTTGCTGCAGACACTGGCTACGACGAGAGCCACCTCGAAGACGTCGTCGCCGCCCTCGATTACGCGGCCTACATGCTCCGATACGACTCGGGCGGGGCCTTCGTCACCGACATTCTCGGCTTCGACGAAGCGGGTGATCGCCACGGCGAACTCGTCGACCTACTTGCGACCCGGGCTCGCGAGGAGATGGATCATCAGCTCGATTCAGGGACGTATCACGTCGAACACGAGCGACTGGCCAATGGCGCTCACCTGTACCGGCTGGATCTCGACGAATTCGCCCATCGGTTCACCTATCCACCGCCTGGCAAAACGACGGGAGAACTCCACGACCGGAAGGTCGAAGAAACCGGCGAACCGGTCATTACGGTCGGGTACGGCCCGGATTTTGCCGTGCTCCGCAGTGACGGTGTCAGACTCGACATTCCGGAGATGGTCACGAGCCTCAACGAGGAACTCCCTGGCGCGGGCGTTTCGGGTGGCGGCCACCTCGTCGTGGGCAGTCTCCGATTCGTCCCTGGCATGCGCGAACCGGTCATCACCTCACTCGTCGAACGAATGGCCGACGCGGAACTCGACGAGGCACTCAGTAGCTCCTCGACGGATTAAGGCGGTTCCCATCCGACAGACCCCTCTTCAAAGTCTGTGTATGTTCGAGCAAACCAACCAGCGCCAGCCACCACGGTGGCTACTGCGCCGAGCACGAGCCAGGACACCCGCCAGGCCGCGCCGCGCCAATCGGCCCGAAAGGCCCGCTGGAACAGGGTTGCCGTGTTCGGATCGTCGATCCGGACGAGGACTTCCCGGTTGTCCAGCCGAGCGTTCGCGTTCCAGTTGAGACTCCCGAGAAACGTCGATTCGCCGTCGACGAGCAATCCCTTCGCATGAATGTGTTCGTAGCGGCTTCTGGGTTCGGCCAGGCGAACTTCGAGTGGCAGGTCCCGCCTTGTCGCCTCAGATCGTAACCGCTCGGCGATCTTCCGGTTCTCGTCGATCACGTACCATTCACTCGAAAGCAGTATCCGCACGGACACGCCTCGCGCCGCGGCCGCGACGGTCGCATTGATAAGTGGCCCCCTCGGGTCGACCGACACCTGTTGCACCCGAATTGATTCATCGGCTTGATCGATGGCCGTCTCGATATGGCTCCCTGCATTGTCAGGCGCAACGAGGACCGTGACGGATTCGGCGACGGACCGCTGTGGCTCGAACCGGTCGGGATAGCTGCCATTCGCGGGTTCCGTCTCCACCGGTTCGGCTGGGGTCGCCGCTGACCAGTTCATAGCATCGACACCGGTCGTGTCGGCCGCGAATACCCGCGCGAGGTCGGTCGCAACCGATTCGTTTTCGATCACGACACCCCATCCTCGTGACCCGTTGCCGCCGACGCCCGACGGCTTCCAGTTCTCTGAAGTCACGATTGTGGTGTCGTCGACGACGGCGTATTTTGCGTGGTGATATCGGTACCGGGCCCGCGCTGTCCCCATCGCGAGCACCTCGATTCCTGCCGCTTGTATCCGGTCGAGTTGTCGGACCTGTTCGTGGCTGATGCCACCGACCGGACCACCTTCGACCAGTACCGTCACCGAAACATTCTGCTGATGGGCCCGGATCAACGCATCGGCGGTCGACGAGTCCGTGAACGTGTAACCTGCGAGACGGATGCGATCGGTCGCATTCCGAATGGTCGCGGAAATCGGGGACGGTCGATCAGGCAGGAGAAACGACGTATGAGAGACCCGTTCGGTCCGCATGGGGTCAAACGACGATCGGCCAAGTGGTGTGAAACTCCCATTGCGATACAGTTCCCCTTCGGTCGCTCGCGGATAGGTCAGTGTATCAACCGTTTGGTTTGCTGCCTTCAGGGTCACCGTCTCGCCACTATTAGCCAGTGAGAGGAAATCCTCGACTTCGTATATCTCGTGGCTGGTCACATTGTTGGCCGGGCCCGGATCGTCGGTAATGACGACCTGACCCGTCGTCGAGATGTTCGAGAGTGAAACTGTCGTCTCGCCGTCAGTGACGCTCAAATTCCCCTTCTCCTTCGGAACCGACACGACGATGAATTCACCGCGGTCCTGGGACGTGATCGGGTCGGGGTACACCCCCTCGATAGCTGGCGATCCCGCCGAGACGAGTAAGGCCACCACGAGTAGTTCCGAAAGCACGGGGAATGGTGGCCCGACGTCCAGTGAAAAACCTTCGGATGGTTTAATGGTTTGGCGGGCTTGGCCCCGATATGGCGCTTGCAACCCAACTTTCACTCGTCGGCTGGGCGATCGGGGTCGTCGGTGCGATGTTGCTCTTCGTGGAGTTCTTTCAGCTACCCAGTTACGTCCGCTTTGACAAGGACTTCGAGAGTTATAGCGTCGAGATTTCGCCAAACGATGCCAGCGAATACACCGCCTTCGGCCGCGCGGGCGCGGTGCTTATCGGTATCGCCTTCGCGTTTCAGTTGACCGCAACGTTTCTCGCGTAGCCGTCAGGTCGAAGCTTCGTCGGTTTCGGCCGCGTCTATTCGTCGTCGGTCGACGCGTCCTCGGCCGAGTCGTCATCCGTTTGTTCAGCCGAATCCTCATCCGCTTTGTCATCCGAATCTTCGTCAGTGTCCTCCGCGTCGGACTCCTCATCCAACCCGAGCGCGGTGGCCGCTTTGCTGGCTTCCTGTTCCACAAGGTAGGACGCGTCGTCGGCGAATTCGGCAGCCGTCTCGAGTGCCGCTTCGGTGCCGATCTCGCTGAGCGCCCAGGCGGCGCTCGCTCGCAGGGATGGGTCGTTGTCTTCGTCTGCGAGAACGTCTCCGAGCGGGTCGATCGCTCTCGTATCCCCGATCATGCCAAGCGCGCGGATCGCTGCCGTCCGAACGCGATCGCTGTCGGCCGTCAGCTGGTTGGCCACCGTCTCGGTACTCGAAGCGTCACCGATCGCTCCAAGGGCCGTCAGGGATCTGGCCTGCAGTTCGACGGAACTACCGGATTCAGCGTGGCTTTCGACCGCGTCAACCCCTGCCTCGGCGCCGATCTTGCCGATCGCGTCGATGGCATTCAGGTTGCGGCGCTTCGCCAGGTTGGCGAGTGCATCCACGCCGGCCTCATCGCCCATGTACTCGAGGGCTTCGATGCAGTGACGTGTGATGTAATCCGTATCGCCCATGAGATCGAGCAGGAGGATGACCATCTCGACGTTGCCCCGCGTTTCCCAGGCTTTGAGCGCGGACCATTCCGGCGGGAAATCCTTGTGTTTTGCCCCCTCAATGGGCTCGTAGAAGCCCTCGCGATCGAGACGTTCACGAACCTCGAGGTCGGTCCAGGCGGTCGCCGCATCGACCGCGTCCCCGAGGTTGTCAGTCGCGTCCAGCATGGAGGCGATCGTATCAGCGTCCTCGTCCGCGTCCAGCTCGGCGGCCTCGACGCTTTCAGACACTGACTCCAGAGTTACTGCCAGTTCTTCGGGATCAGGGACTGCCTCGCCGAACGACGCATCGAGAATGTCCGCGACGTCATCCAGGAAGTCCTGGACGCCCGGAACCAGTTCCGTTTCCCCTTCCTCGGCCCATCGCGTGTCCCTGAGTGTGCCACAGACGTCCTCGATGGCGTCGATGACGTCCATAGCGTAGGGTCCGCGCTTCTCCTCGACGTCGTCCTGCAGGTCCGCGAGTTCGTCCTCGAGCGGTTCTTTCGGATCCTCCGGTTCCTCGTCCTCGTCTTCCGGTTCGGGGACCGGAATCTCGGCGTCTTCGAGGTCAGCCTCGATTTCCTCGAGGGTCGCTTCGACGTCGTCGAGGTCGGCCTCGGTTGCTGCCTCCTCGACGGCGGTCGATGCCGATGCGAGTCGTTCTTCGAACGCCGCTACGGTGGAATCCACGTCCGTCTCCGCTGGCTCTTCGTCCCCGTCACTCATAATCGGGTCTTCCGGGAGAATTCCTATGAGCGTTTCCCTTCGCCGCCGCGATATACGTGTGGTGCTAACACGAGATACCCGAGCGCCCACGCAAGCAACGCCTTCGGAAAGACACCACCGCCAACACCTGGGAAGGTAATCGCCGCAGCCTGAATCGCGCCCATCACGAACGCGTCGCGAACCCGCAAATCGGGATACGCTCGGTTGCCCAACATCAAAATCGCCATCAGGCCTGTCCCGACGATTAATATCGAGGGTCCCGCACCAGAGAGGAGGCCTGCCGCCACGATCGTCGCCGCAAGCGTCGTTTGCACGCCCTTGGTGAACGGCTGGCCCGTATCGAAGGCCGTGTACAGGGCCAGTCGCAACACGGCCGCCCCGACGAACGCTGCGCCGATGACAGTCCCGACCATGAGCAGGTCATTCGTCCCCTGTTGAAGGACTGCAACAAGGATCGCCGCGGGGGCCACACCGAAGGAGGCGACGTCGGCGAGTGAGTCGAGATACGGGCCGATCTCCGAACCCCCGGTTCGGCGGGCAATGATGCCGTCAAGCGCATCAGCAATCGCTGCCAGTAATACGAGTCTGGCCGCAAGTCGCGGGTCCATCGGTGCGACGGCAATCGCCACGAATCCCACCGCTGCGTTGGTCGCCGTCACGACGTCCGCTATATCGAGTTCCTCCAGGACTCGCGGCCCCATCGTATCCCACTCGCACCAGCGAGGCCTTACTTGTTTGGACTGGGGCTTACTCGTCGACGGCGGCCGTCTCTTCTTCCGCGTGGACTTCTTCCGGCCGCGCGTCGAGGGTCGTCTTCTCGATTTCGACCCGTCGCAACGGGTAGATCGTTTTCGCTTCGTTGTAGATCGCACTGGAGACGTGTCCCTGGACGACACTGTCGAGGAACTCCTCGAAGGTCCGCTCTGCGGCGGCCTCGCGGACGAGCTCCGTCATCTTCGCGCGGATCGCTTCCTTCTGGCTCCGGTCGGCGACTTTGGTCGTGAACGCGACCGGATGGATGGTGAGCCGGTAGTCGTCCGTCGTGCGGACGGTCATGACCGACTTCACTTTCGAGGAGCCGCGGCGAACGAGACTCCGCTTGTAGTCCCGTGTGAGTTCGTGCTGGTCGAATTCGGTGTACGCCGAATCGCTGCCGACGTCGGTCACCTGGAAGGTGAGTTTGACGTTGTTTTCGGCCCCGTCGACGACGTCACCGAGGGTCGTTTCGATCGTTCGGTCGAGTACCTGTTCCGGTTCTTTCGCGGGGGTCGTTCCGAGTTCGGCCCGGTCGAACTGCTCCGGGGCGAGCACGGTGTACCACCGCTTTTCCTGACTTCGTTTGGAGACTGATCGGTCGCTCATGTGTTAGTAGGTTCGTGATCGGTTTCGTGTCGGTTCGCCGTTTTCGTCACTTCGAGGGCCACGGACAGGTTGACGACGTAGTCGTCCACCGTGGATCGAAGGCCGGTCGTGGAGTCCCGTTCGATGCTCGTGACGATGGTTCCGTCCTCGACGGTGGTGGCCATCTCCGAGGTGTTATCTGGTCGGATCGCGTCGGCGACGATCTCGGGATGGTCGACGGTCGAGGTGATCGTTGCGTGTCTGTTCATCGAGTCACCTCACTCGCGGATTCCAGCGGGTCAAGACCAGCTTCGGTCTGGACTGTCGCGAGACTGGTCGTCCCGTGCACTGCTGTATCCGGATACGCCGCTTCCAGCTCGGCCCTCGCGGAGGCTTCGCTTGCAGCGAGTGCCACCGAATCGGGGCCCTCGATCGCCACCCGGTCCGCCTCGACGCGGTAGCCGTGGGCGAGCCTGGCGACATCCGCAGGGTTGACCGCGTCGACAGTACCAGTCGCGAGTTTCCCATCGGTCGAAACGGTCGAGACGGCCGCATGGACGGATTCGCCGTACGATCGCCAGTGATAGAGCAATCGATCCTCGTCGACATCCCCGAGCAGCGCCACAAGGCCGCGGCCCGGATCGCTCGCGGCCGCGGCTCGCAACACGTCGGCGTACCCCCCGACTGTTTCGAAGGCTGTCGGTGAGGTTTGGGGCCCGAGTAGCTGCGCGAGGGCATCGGTCGTTCGTTCCGCCGCCATCGTGTCCGTCACTGCCAGGGCGATCGCATCCGCGAGGTGTGTTCGATCCTCCTCGATCGGTCTGAGATCGTGTTCGTCGAGGAACGCTTCCGTCGCGTCCTCGTCGCCCGAGAAACTGGCGTGGAGCCATCCCGAGTAGGCAAGTCCGGAAACGAGATCAGGTGTCGGAATCCCAACACCTGCTCGCTCCGCGAGTCCCTGCGCCTCGGCATCTGTCAGCGCCTGGCCCTGTGGCGGGACGTGCACCGCTTTCGCCCCAGCGATCGCCAGGCCAGGATCGGGATCTGTGCCCATCGCTGCGGCCGTCTCGTAGGCGTCGAGTGCCACCGAGTCGTGGGTGCCGGCCGCTTCGAGTGTCTCGACGTCGATCGTCACGGTTCCTGGTTCGGAATCGGGGACAGTGGCTTCCGACGGCGAGGCCACCGTCAGGTGGCGCGGGATATCCCGTTCGGCAAGCGCGCTCCCGAGGATCGCCGCGGCTGCGAGCCCGTCGCCGTCGGCGCGGCTCACAACCCGAACGAGTGCCGCGTCGGCGATGTTGCTCGCCAGATCAGCCGGGTCGGTCGCCTCGGTTTGTGTCCCCGTCGTGGCCATTTCAGTCGAGGAACTCCTTCGCGTTCTCGTGGGTGTACTTGAAGTCCTCGGGGATCTGATCGCCGCGATAGTAGTTCGCGAGGCGTCGGATCTTGGACTCCAGGTTCTGTAGCGCGTGTTTGTTGTGGTGGTCCTGGCCGTTTTCCTCCACGTGTTCGTAGAGGTTCACGGCTTTCTCGAGGAGGTTGCGAAAGTCCTCGGGAATCTCCGGTTCGGCGTCGTGTTCGGCAAGGATCTCGGTGATCTTCTTGCCGGTCGCACTCTTTACGTCGGGAACCGGTGTTCCCTGGACGCCTTCGTCTCGGAGTTTGATGCCGATCTGGGACGGATCATGCCCCTGATCGGCGAGTTCGACGATTCGCTCCTCGATACTGTCTTGGTCGACGTCACTCCACTCCGGTGGTTCGTCTGTCGCCGGTTTGTCAGAGCCGGACTGACCCCGACGACGGGTATGCATGCGTGCCATAGGTGATTGGAACGACACGAGCCGCAGGATAGTTCGACAGCTGCTGTCGAGCACTACCGCAATCCCAAGCCGGTGGCCCGGCGAGTCAGACTTGCGGTCGCGCGTTCCCTACGAGAGCGGAGGTGAGCCGGATTAATAAAGGGTTACGGTGTCCAGTGCTCGCGAATCGGGACGTTTATGGGTGGACATGGAATACGATTGGGTGCGGGCTCGTAGATCAGTGGTAGATCACTCCCTTGGCATGGGAGAGGC
>CAZVCA010000012.1:0-33456 GCA_964626045.1 uncultured Halobacteriales archaeon
GTCGTCTCGTCGGGGTTGATGTACCCCGCCGTCGCCCCACCCTCGATGGACATGTTCGCGAGGGTCATGCGCTCCTCCATCGTCATGTTCTCGACGACCGGCCCGCCGTACTCGTAGACGTAGCCGACGCCGCCGTCGGTACCGAGTTGACGGATCATGCCCAGGACGAGGTCCTTGACCGTGGCGTCCTCGCTCAACTCGCCCGTGATCTCGATCCGGCGGACGTCGTGTTTCTCCGCGGCGACGGAGCCGGTCGCCAGGACATCCCGGATCTGGCTCGTCCCGATCCCAAAGGCCAGGGCGCCGAAGGCGCCGTGGGTCGCCGTGTGGCTGTCCCCACAAACGATCGTCATCCCTGGCTGGGTGAGCCCCTGCTCGGGGCCGACGACGTGGGCGATCCCCTGGTCGCCGGTTTCGGGACCGGAGAAGGTGATGCCGGCTTCGGCCGTGTTCTGTTCGATGGCCGTGAGCATCTCCTCGGCGGCATCGTCCCCGAGGGGTCGCGATCGGTCCTCCGTCGGGATCACGTGATCGACCGTCGCGTGGGTGCGTTCGGGAAAGGCGACCTCGAGCTCCCGCTCGCGGAGCATGCCAAAGGCCTGCGGGCTCGTCACTTCGTGGATCAGGTGGAGCCCGACAAACAGCTGGTCCTGTCCGGTCGGGAGGGTTTCGACCAGGTGTTCGTCCCAGACGTGATCGTACAGCGTGCCGTCACTCATCGTCAGCCCACGCGAACATCGACCGCAGTCGTTCGCCGACGTCCTCGATCTCGTGATCGGCCTCGGCGCCCCGCTGTTGGGTGTACGCCGGGCGGCCGGCCTGGTTCTCCGCGATCCACTCGCGGGCGAACTCGCCGTTCTGGACCGCTTCGAGGATCGCTTCCATGTTCTCCCGGACGTCCTCGTCGACGACCGCATCGCCTCTGGTGAGGCCACCGTATTCGGCGGTATCAGACACCGAATCCCACATCTCGCCGAGCCCGCCTTCGTACATCAGGTCGACGATGAGCTTGAGCTCGTTCAGGACCTCGAAGTAGGCCATTTCGGGGCTGTAGCCGTTGTCGACGAGCGTCTCGTAGCCGGTTTTCACGAGGCTGGTGACCCCGCCACATAGGACGGCCTGCTCCCCGAAGAGGTCGGACTCGGTCTCCTCCTGAAAGGAGGTCTCGATGACCCCGGCCCGCGCACAGCCGATCCCTTGCGCGTAGGCCAGGGCCTCGTCGAGGGCCTCGCCCGTGGCGTCCTGGTAGATCGCGACCAGCGCTGGCGTCCCCTCTCCGGCCTCGTAGTTCCGTCGCACGAGGTGGCCCGGACTCTTCGGCGCGACCATCGTCACGTCGAGGTCTTCGGGTGGATCGATCTGGTTGTAATGGATGTTGAACCCGTGGGCGAACTGCAGGGTGTCCCCGGCCTCGAGGTGCGGTTCGATGGCTTCGTAGACGGCTGGCTGGACCGTATCCGGTACCAGCATCGAGACGACGTCGGCCTCGGCGGCCGCGTCGGTCGGTGTTTCGACCCGGAGCCCGTCCGCCTCGGCGGCCGAGCGGGACGTCGAGTCCTCCCGGAGGCCGACGACCACGTCGACCCCGCTTTCCGCGAGGTTCTGTGCGTGGGCGTGGCCCTGGCTCCCGTAGCCGAGGACGGCCACGGTTTTGTCGGCGATGTTCGAGCTATCCGCGTCGTCGTCGTAGTATACCGGTCTGGTGAATTCGTCTGTCGTCATGTTGTGGATTGAATGCCGCTTGCGAGGGCCGCGGTGCCCGTGCGGGCGACCTCGTGGACCCCGAATTGTTCGAACGCCGTGATCGCGGCGTCGATCGCTGCTTCCGTTCCCGTCAACTCGACGGTGATGATCTCGTCGTCGGCCCGAACGGCCTGGCCGCCGTACATCTCCGCGAGGGCTGCGACCCCGGCCGGATCGGTCCCCGAGACCTTGATGAGCGCGAGTTCGCGCTCGACGGCCCCCTTGACTTCTCGCACCGACCAGGCGTGCAGTTCCTTGCGGAGCTGTCGTTTGGCCTGTTCGATGCCCGGTTCGTCCTCCTCCACGACGATCGTCATCCGCGCTTTGGATTCGTCGATCGTGGGGCCGACGGTCAGACTCTCGATGTTGAGTTGCCGCCGGGCGAACAGGCCCGAGACGTTCGCGAGCACGCCCGGCTCGTGATCCACGAGCGCCGAGATCACGGCCCGCCGCTTTTCCAGTTCGGCTTCGGCTTCCGGATCGATGCGGATCCCCTGGGTGTTCCGACGGCCCGAGGGCTTCTCCCGTTCGTCCGGGGCCGGCCCTTCCATCTTTTCGCCCGTCATAGGTGATCGGCCTCCAGGGCGAATTCCGCGTTATTGCCACCACTTGGCACCATCGGGTAGACGTCCGCAACTGGATCGATGTGGAAGTCGATCACCGAGGGGCCGTCGTAGGCAAACGCCTCTTCGATCACGTCGGGGACTTCGTCATACCCCATCGCTCGCAGGCCCTGGGCGCCGTAGGCTTCGGCCAGGGTCGCGAAGTCGGGGGCCCAGCCCCACTCGCTCTCGTAGCGCCGTTCGTCGTAGAAGGCGTCCTGCCACTGCCGAATCATCCCCACGTAGCTGTTGTTGAGGATGGCGATGGTGATGTCGAGGCCCTCCCGGACCGCCGGCGCGATGGCCTGGCTGGTCATGAGGAAGGAGCCATCGCCCTCAAAGGCGATGACCTGGGTGTCCGGCGCGGCGAGTTTCGCTCCGACGGCCGCAGGCGCTCCGTAGCCCATCGTTCCCAGGCCGTTCGAGGAGATCCAGGTCCGGGGCTCGGTGTAGGTCCAGTACTGGGCGGCCCACATCTGATGCTGGCCGACCCCGGTCGCCACGATGGCGTCATCGGCTGCGGCTTCGTTCATCGCCTCGACGACGAACTGGGGCTTGATGGCTTCGTCCTGGGGCGTTTCGTAGCCCATCGGATACGTCGCCTTCCACTCCTGGGTGCGGGCGCGCCAGTCCTCAGCGTCCGGGGTCTGGGGCATCGCCCGATTGAGCTGGTGTAAGACCGGTCCGGCGTCGCCGATCAGCGGGTAATCCGCGTGAATGTTCTTCGATATCTCCGCTGGATCGATGTCGACGTGAATGACTTCGGCGTCAGGGGCGAAGGTCTCGATGCCGCCGGTGAGACGGTCGTCAAAGCGGGTGCCGACGCCGAGCAACACGTCACAGTTGCTCAACGCCATGTTGGCATAGCCGGTCCCGTGCATGCCTCCCATCTCCATCGCGAGGGGGTGATCCTCCGGGAACGAGCCCAGGCCGGGCATCGTGGTGACAACCGGAATGCCATATTCGATGGCGAACTCGCGGAGCTCGTCGCTCGCGCCGCCTTTGACGACCCCGCCGCCGGAAAGGATCAGCGGCCGGTCGGCCGATGCGAGGGCCTCGGCGGCCGCGTTGACAGTCTCCGTGTCGGCCTCGGGATCGGGCACCTGGTAGGATTCCGGCGTGCTCGGGAGGCTCGGTTCGACGTCCGTGTCGCCCGTCGTGACGTTTTTCGGAAGGTCGACCAGGGTCGGTCCCTGTCGTCCCTCACGCGCCAGGGCGATGGCGGTGCCGACGTCGTCCCCGACCGAATCGGGGTTGGTCGAGAAGATGTTTGCTTTGGTGATCGGAGCCGTAATCCCCATCGTGTTGGTCTCCTGGAAGGCGTCGTTGCCGACCATGTCCTGTGGGACCTGGCCGGTCAGCGATACGATCGGGTCCGAATCCAGGTTGGCATCCGCGATGCCGGTGACGAGATTCGTCGCGCCGGGGCCGGAGGTCGTGATCGTGACCCCCGGTTCGCCGGAAACGATGCCGTAGGCGTCGGCTGCGTGGGCGGCTCCCTGTTCGTGGGCCATCGAGACGTGGCGGATGTCCGAATCCGAGAGCGCATCGTAAACCGGCATGATCGCACCCCCCTGAACGCCGAAGGTAATTTCGACGTCCGCTTTCTCGAGGCCGGCGACTACCGAATCCGCGCCGGTGGTCGTCTGGTTCGTGTTCGTCTCGGTTTGTGCCTCGGACAGATCGTCTGGATCGGGATCTGTCGCGTCCGTCGATGTCTGTGGTTTGCTCATGTGTCTCCGTGGGCGTGGCAGGTCAGTCGCGAGTCGATACGGGGTCCGCAGTGCTCCCTCGGTTGGCGTGGCAACCGGGGCGCATTGCGAACGGGTCGATCGGTGAGAAGTACTAGTGGGGGCCTCAGGCCCCTACAATACCGATGCTGGCCGAGCACGCTCGCACGGATCGCCAGGTTGCGTGGGCCATTGTACGTCGTGTGTGTGCGAGGCGCGGATATATTTGTTCCGATGTGCCCGCATCCCGTGGGCACAGACCGACGGTACCTCATGCGCCGGCCTCCGAGGTGGATCCGGCCCGATCGATCCCCACGGCGGCTGCAAACCGGTGCAGATCCTCCACCGTAATCGTGTGTTTCTCCGCGGCCCGGTTTTTGACCCGTTCGGTGACCGCCGCGACTTCCTCGTCGGTGGGGGCATAGCCTGCCTCCTCGAGGTGCTCGCGCACGGCGTTCCGGCCGGTGTGTTTCCCGAGGACGATTGCCCGCTGGGCCCCGACCATTTCCGGGGTCATGATACCCGGCTCGAAGGTGTCAGCGTTCTCGATCACGCCGGCGGCGTGGATGCCGCTCTCGTGGGAGAAGGCGTTCTCACCGACGATGGGTTTGTTGGGCGGGATCGGGACGCCGGATTTCTCCTCGATGACAGCCGCGATCTCGGAGATGCGGGTCGTGTCGATGCCGGTGTCGGCGCCGTAGATCGATTCCGCCGCCATGACGACTTCCTCGTAGGCGGCGTTCCCGGCCCGCTCGCCGATCCCGTTGATCGAGACCTGTGCCTGGTCGGCCCCGGCCTCGATCCCGGCGATGGCGTTTGCCGTCGCCATGCCGAAGTCGTCGTGGGTATGGACGTCAATTCGGGCTTCCGTATGTTCGCCCACGAACCCGATCAGATCCGCGAACCGCGACGGGCTGGCGACGCCGGTGGTATCCGGGATGTTCACCCAGTCGACGTCGGCCCCGTCCACGGCCTCGAGGATCGTCGCCAGGTACTCCCGGTCGGTGCGGGTCGCGTCCATCGGCGAGAACATCACCTCCGCGCCGCTCTCTTTGGCCTGTTCGACGGCCCGGACCGAGCGCTCTTTGACCTCCTCCCGGTTGGAGTGCATGGAGTCCTCGATCTGGACGTCACTCGTGCTCGCGAAGACGTGGATCATGTCCACCTCCGACTCGATGGCGGCTGCCACATCAGTTTCGACCACGCGAGCCAGGCCAGCGACAGTCGTCTCCGTCGCCCGGGTGATGTCCCTGATGGCTTCGAATTCGGCGTCGCTGTTGGCTGGGAACCCCGCCTCGATGACGTGGGTGCCCATTTCGTCTAGTACCGTTGCTATCTCTCGCTTATCAGCCTCGGAAAAGGATGTGCGCGGGGTCTGTTCGCCGTCACGTAGGGTCGTATCGAAGATGCGGACCGACTCGAACTCGCTACGTGTAGCTAACGTGCCCTGGAAGAACTCGACCGCCCGAGCTTGCGCCGAGCGAGGCCTCACTTCGTGTCATCAAGTACCTCGAACGCCTTGCAGGGGATAAGTCTTCCCTTCGTCTTCGGAGGGGTGGTGGCTTGGGACAGTACCTACGGTCCGTTTGGCAATTCGGCGGCTCCGTTCAGGACTCCTCGTCGTGGCGAGACTCCACCGAGGCGATCACGACATCCCATTGGCGACCCGAGTCGACGTTCGAGGACACCCAGGAACGATCCGAAAACGAGACACCGTTTTCGGCCGCCCGATTCAGCAGTTCAGTAAACGCTCGTCGAAACGTCGTTGCATCAGTGGGTTCCGGGACGGTGATCCGCGGCGGCAACTCCTGGGCGCTTTTCAGCTCACTCATGTCTTTGAAACTCTGGATGAGCTTCGTGACCGCTCCGCTCTCGTCAGTGACCGGTTCCACGACCATCGAGAAGGGTTTCGTTTCGCCGGTCGGGAGCTCCCCAGTAATCTCTCTCACGATGACTTCGCCGTCGCCCCCACGGAGTTCAGTCTTCGCCAATTCGTCCTGCAGTTGGGTGAGTGGACACGCATCGGTGTGACAGTTCGGACTCGACAGTTGTTCGTGGCATTTGACCTCCTGGGAGTCCAGATCGACGCCAGTCAACCGCTTCATATCGGTGTTTTGCCTGCGGACCGTGAAATCAGTATCAACCACTCTCATCGGAGATAAGTCATTGTGGAGGTTTGTGACGGCCATATATCAGGATACGACGCTACCCGGTTCAATCAAGCAGTTAATTTGGAAACGACAATGGTAACCGGACGCTTACGTGGTTAACGTTCCTGGGTGACATCCGGGTCGAACACGCGTTTCAGCAACCGTCTTTGGGCAGCCTGCAGGTGATTGTAGACGGCCGGTCGGGACACGTCGAAACTTTCGGCGATCTGCTCCCCGGTTATCCCTTTCGGGGTTTCGTAGTAGCCGCCCTCGTACGCGGCTTTGAGCGTCTCGTACTGTCGCTCTGTGAGCATCTCTTCCACGTTCTCGAACGGCGTTTGCTCGGGTTGCGGGCGACTCCGTCGGGCGAGCAGTTCGACTGTCTCGTATTGCGTGCTCAGCCATTCGGTCATCTGTCGAACTGGCACCGTCGCCGAATGCTGAATCCGGATGGTCGCCCCGCGGGGCGCTGCCACCGATTCGACGAGTCGACCACCGTGCTCCGCGATGGCCTCGGCGAGAAACGGTTTCGCCACCGTCAGGGTCACCTGCCCGTCTGCTGGCTTGCCGAACCAATCACTCTCCGGTATGTTCAGCATCGATTCAGCCTGCTCAAGGACCGTTTCACCGTCCCCATCGACCACGGTCAGGAGGATCCGAACCGTCGATTCGGTCGTTTCGAGCACGGCATCGAAGGAAAGTGTCGCTTCGGATGCCTGGGCCAACGCATAGAGGAGATACCTGTCGTCCTGGATGCTGAATTCGAGTTCCTCGACTTCCGCATCGCTGGTTCCAGCGTGGATATTTACCATTCGATAGGCGTTTGCGAGCATCGCTCCGATATCGGTCATCAGGTCCCGTGAGAGTTGCCCAAACGCTTCTTTCTCGCTTGCATAGGCCGTCAAAACGCCATATAGGACATCGTCGTATTCGATGGGAACGCTCACGAGCGAGCGAAAATCGGCGGCGAGGGCGTCTTTCGCCCAGTCGCCCTCTGAAACGCGATCGGCGACATTCGCGACGGCGACTTCCTCTCGCGTTGTTGCCACACGCAAATGCGGGACTGTTTCGTTGCCCGCTTCCTGTTCGACGCTTTCGAGATACCCATACCCCGTTCCGGCCCATTCAACCGGTGAGATATCCGTGTCCGCGGTTTCCGGTCGACCGATCCAGGCGAAATCGATCCCTTTGACGTTGGCTAATTCCGCACAAACGACCTGCTCCATTCCTTCGATGGTATCGATTTTGGCCAATTGGTTTTGAATCGTCTCGATGGCGGTCATCCACGATTCCATCGCTTGCATCTGGGCCGCCATGTCGGTGATTTCGTGGTCCAGTTCCTGAATTTCCGCTTCACGGTGCAGTCGCGCAAGCATCGCGCCGGCGTTCTCGGCGAGCAATTCGACCATCTCGATTTCGACGGTTCCAAATCGCTTCTCGGAGAGATTTTCCACGACAATTACGGCCTCATCCCGAATTGGGACGACCAGCACGCTAGTTACCTGTGAGAGATCGGAATCGGGGAGGTGGTCCGGGTCCAGATCCTGTATCGTTCGCGTTTCACCCGTGGCAAAGGCTTGCCAGAGAGGATGGTCCCCCGGCTCGACGACCGATGGCGGTTCGACCGATTCCGACCGGCGGTTTGCGGGCGCCGTCGGCACGAGCGCCCCCGTTTCGGAATCGAACTGCCAAACGGTGGTATGCTGAAATTCCAGGGAATCGGCTATTCCATCGGTGATCTGCTCGTACACCGCCGCCTCGCTATCGGCAGCCAAGAACGCCTCCGTCGTGGTATGGAGCGAGCGGAGGATCTGTTCCCGTTTTTCGAGCCGTTTGACCCGATTCTTGCGGTCGCTGATATCTCGGGCGATAGAAAGGACGGCTGGTTCCCCACGGAACGTAATTGAGCTCGCATTTATTTCGACAGGGATTTCCTCACCGGCTGCGGTCTGATGGATCGTTTCGAACCGATACGTGCCTTCTCGATTGATGGCATCGATCACCTCCTTTACCTGTGATACGTCCAGATCCGCATTGATATCCGACGGTGTCATTTCGGATAATTCGGATTCATCGTACCCATACCGCTCCACCGTCGTTTGATTGACAAAAATAAAGGGTTCGGCATCGCTGTGGACGAACACGGCATCATCCATGTGGTGAAAGACCGTCTCCAGCTCCTGTTCCCGTCGTTTGCGTTCGCTGATATCCCTGGTCGAGACGACGATACCGTCCACTTGTGACTTCCTGCGTGAGACGTTGGCTCGACTTTCGACCCACCGCCATGATCCATCAGCGTCCTTGGCCCGAAATTCAACCTCCTGGAACCGGCTATCTTCTGCCACCTGCCCTTTCCATGGCATTCCCACTCGGTCTCGATCCTCGGGATGAATATAGTCAATCGCTGGATCTCCCACTCGTTTTTCGGGGTCATAGCCATGAATGTCCTCGATAGCCGGACTGTCGTATCGAATCGTGCCGTCCTCGTCAACCAGCGTGATGATGTCTCGGATACTTTCAAGAAAAGCTTCTTCCCGTTGCTGCCGTTCGGTGATATCCGTATAGGCGCCGTAGGCTTCGGTCGAACCGTCTTGGAACTCGTGCAGTTTCACATCCAATCGAAACGTTCGTGGGCCGTCGACCGTGTCCCTCCGTACCTCTGTTTTGATGGTGCCTTCTTCGATGAGTCGTTGACTCAGGATCCCCAGGTTGCTATCACCGTCGTCGGGAACGCTCAAAATCTCGTCAATGGACTCGCCCCGGATGGATTCGACGCTGTGGCCAAACGTCGCTTCGAAAGCCGGGTTGACGTTCTCAATGCGATGCTCATCGTTTTCCAGCGTTGTATGGGCAACTGGTGATGGCAGTAGTTCGAAGAGTCGTTCGTAGCGCTCTCGCTCCGCTTCGAGTCTTTGTTCCGCCCGTTTTCGTTCCGTGACATCGAGATTGATGCCGACGGCCCGGATGGGATTATCATCCTCATCACGAGAAACGACTCGACCGACAGTCCGTATCCATTTCCACTCGCCTCCTGACGCTTGCATCCGGTATTCCTCGTCAATAATCTCCGTTTCGCTGGCGAGATGGGCATCGACCCCCGCCTCCACGACAGGCAGATCTTCTGGATGAACCCGTTTTTTCCACGCATTGTAGTGTTGCTCAACGTCGTCAGGTGAGAGCCCGAGCATCGCTGCCCACTGCTCGTTGAATTCCACCTCGTCGGTGGTAATATCCCAGTCCCAGACGCCCAAATTCGCTCCTTCGACGGCGAGGTCCAGTCGTTCCTTGAGGCGGGATATTTCGGCTTCATGGGCTTTGCGTTCGGTTATATCCCGGGCAAATGCCAGGCACCGAACGTCTGCTCCTTGCTCGATCTTATTCACCCACAACTCGACGGGGAAGGTCGACCCGTCCTTTCGCTTCAGTTTCGTTTCCACCTGCAGCCGTTCACCGACATCCAGCCCTGCCAAGAGGGTTTGGATCTCTTCTTTCGAGAGTGATACATCGAGATCGGCGATATGCATCGAGGTGAGTTCGTCTTTCGAATAGCCGATATTGATCATTTTCTGCTGATTAAATTCGCGAATATTCCCGTCCGTGTCGTGGACGATGATCGCTTCCGGTGCCTTCTCGAACAGCGCCTGGAATCGATCTTTCGCCTCACGAAGCTCCTGCTCCCGTTCTTTCTGTTCGGTGATATCCTTCGCGACGACGACGATGGCCTGCTCACCGTCGTACATGATCGGGGTGGCAGCGAAGATAGCCTCACGTGTCGTGCCGTCTTTTGTGATGAACGTATCGGTGAGTTCGTCCATGGGCTCGCCGGTCTCGAGCATCGCCTCGATTCGCTTCCGAGCAGGTACTCGGTGCTCTTCGGGGACGAAGGAAAGCGCGGAGGTCCCGAGAAGCGATTCGGGCTCATCATACCCGTAAAACGACATCGCGGCCTCGTTGGCATACACGATCTCCTCGACGTCCTGCACCCAGATGGGTATCGGTGACGTTTCAATGACCTTCTGTGAGGCTTCTCGTGCATTCCCCAATTTCTGTTCCCGCTCCTTGCGCGCCGATATATCTCGTATCAAGGCGAGCAACACCGTCTCATCGCCGTAGCTGAACCGGCTGAGCTTCACTTCTGCAGGAAACGTCGTTCCATCGGCGCGTTGATGTCGCCACTCGAAGAAGTCCACGCCCGTATCGAAGGCGCTCTGAACGTGTTCCATCGCTGCCGCTTCCGTGTCACGGCCATCTGGTTGTTGAGGCGGTGAGAGCTCCCAAGGCGTCTTGTTTAGTAACGTATCGACCGAATCGACACCGAACAATTCGAGGGTTTGCTCGTTGCACTCTATCATCCCGTCTT
This sequence comes from uncultured Halobacteriales archaeon, assembly GCA_964626045.1. Taxonomy (GTDB): domain Archaea; phylum Halobacteriota; class Halobacteria; order Halobacteriales; family Halobacteriaceae; genus Halodesulfurarchaeum. The sequence continues at coordinate 10,586 of CAZVCA010000012.1, forward strand.
TGTCGAATATCACCAGCGCGTCACGGGAATCCTCGAACAGATTTTGGTACTTCTGTTCCTGCCGTTTTCGCTCCGTAATTTCTTTGAACTGGCAATGGGTGCGGAGAACCGAGCCGTCATCATCGTACTCGATTCGTCCATCAAAGGAGACGGTAATTGTCTCCCCGTCAGCACAGTTCATTTCGAATTCGATGCCTGCAACGCCGCCCGCGGATTGAAACTCGGGAAATTTGGCCTCGAATTTGGCTTCTGAATCGTTCTCGAGAAAGTCCCCAAACCACCGGCCTTCGACTGCATCACGGTCATATCCCAGGGTTTCGAGCCAGGCGTCATTCACCGCAAGAACCTCCCCGTCCGCATTGAGCGATTGATATGGATGAGGGGCATATTCGTTGAAGGCCCCTGTAGAAGCGGCTGGGGCCCCACCAGCTGATCCCCCACTCGAATCATTGGACATATGTAGGTCTTCTTGACCGAAGGAAAAAGAGGTATGGGCGAAGTGGGGCGGCAACCACGAGGTACTGAAGAGTGTTGCACGTGGTCGGCGAACGTCTCGCTGGTCTCACAGCGTTTATGGGTGCGGAATTGAAAGGAGCGGGTCACGTAATGTCGTACATTCGCTGCCCGCCGACGGAGTCACGCCCTAACCGAACCCACGTCATCTGGGGGGTCTCTTGAATGTCGATCCAGGCCCGCGCAGCCGATCGTCGCGTCGGCTCCTGTCTTGATCGCCACCGTGCGTGCCAGCTCATCCCGATCGTCTCTGAATTCTCCCAGTAAGTAGCCAATGAGTCCGACGCCAACAACCCGTCTCCAGAAGGCGTTCCTGAAGTACCAGCACGTGTTCGTGTTCCTGGCCCCGGCGCTGTTCGTCCTCCTGGTGCTCACTGTTGTGCCGACGCCGGCGGACGCGGGCCTTTCCTACTGGCTCGAGTACTGGTGGTTGTTCCCCTTCTTCCTGCTGGGAGCGACCACGGTGAACACCGCCGGGATCAGCGGCTCGGCGCTGTTCGTGCCGTTTTTCATTTTCATCTTCCCACTGCTGGCCCATCCCCTGGAGCCGGAGACCCTCGTCAAGGTCGGGCTGATCAGCGAGTCCTTCGGCCTCTCCAGCTCGGCCTTTGCCTTTATCCAGTACGGCCTGGTCGACCGCCGGCTGGCACTCACGCTGGTCGGGGGCAGCGTCCCCTTCGTGGTGGGTGGGGCCCTGCTCTCCTTTTTCATCCCGGAGCCGGTCTTCCACGCCGCACTGGGGGCCGCGCTACTCGCGGCGGCCGTCCTCATGAAGAAAGCTGACCTGAGCCACGAGCGTACCACCGAGGCGGGAGCCCAGGAGGCTGTGGCCGACGGGGGCATCGACGAGCCGCTCCCGGACGACCAGGGCAAACCCGGTCTGGCCGGGGTCCATGCTGACGAGGACGGCCAGGTTACCCGTGTTGACCGCGACGGGGACACGTACCAGTACTCCTGGTCGGGGTATCTCGAACGGTTCCTGAACTACAGCGTTGGGGGCACCTTCCAGGGCCTGGCCGGCTTCGGCGTCGGCGAACTCGGGATCATCTCACAGCTCCGGACCGAGGTCCCGACCCGGGTGGCCATCGGCACCAATCATATCGTCGTGGCGAGTACCGCTATCATCGCCTCAATCGTCCACGTCTTCGGTGGATCGTTCATCCCGGGCGGCCACGCGATGAGCATCGCCTCGACGCCCTGGAATATGGTCGTGTTCACCGTTCCAGCGACGGTGACTGGCGGCCAGATCGCTCCCTACGTCTCGAACGCCCTCGACACGGGCACGATCCAGACCGGTATCGCTGGCCTGTTCACGGTGATCTCGATCGCCCTGTTCCTCATGGCGAGTGGGTTCTGAAATGTACCAGGACATCCTCTTCCCGACTGACGGCAGCGAGGGGACCGACGAGGTCGCGGCCCACGTCAGTTCGCTTGCCGCCCAGTACGACGCGACCGTCCACGTCGTGTCAGTGCTGGACACGCGGAACCGCTTCGAGGGGCCGAATATGGGCGTGGGCGAGTCGGTCTGGACTGAAACCGAGCGCGAACGAGCCGAAACGGTCCTCAACCGGGCCGCAGCCGAACTCGATCCCGATCTGACTGTCGATCGGTACGTCGAGTCCGGCGTCCCATACAAGGTCATCCTCGACCACGCAGACCGGGCGGGTGTCGATCTGATCGTGATGGGCACCCACGGCCGGACGGGAATCGACCACTATCTGCTGGGAAGTGTCGCCGAAAAGGTGGTCCGTCATTCGACAGCGCCTGTTCTCACAGTCCGGATCACGTAATCACGGCTCGATCCGGCCGCCGATTCGCATCTCCACGTAGCGTCGTGGCCACTGCTCGAGGTGGGTTCGAAGCAACCGAACGCCACGTTTGAGGCGTCTGGTGATCGACGGCACCGTCTCGGCCCGGTCGATGCCTTGGTTGCGACGAAACATGTCGATGTGACAAACAGGCTGGATTGTCATAAATCCACATGGCTGAACGTGCACCGAAACGACGCCAGACTGCTGATCGGCGCGCCGATCGAACTATCGGCGTCGTGAAAGCGCAGTCATCGGCGGACTCGACCATCGAGTTGATCGGCAACACGATGGGAGTCATGATGCACGTCGACGCCCTGGCGATGGGCACCCACCGACGACAGTTCTCGGCAGGATACGTTGGATTACCCTTCAGTGACACTCGACCGTCAATCGGTGACCTCGACGTCGGTAATCTCGAACCGCGCTCCGCCTTCGGATCCCTCGGCTATCTGGATGGACCATTCGTGGGCTTCAACGATCTGTTTGACGATCGACAGGCCGAATCCGGTCCCGTCAGGATCTGAGGACTGACCCGGTTCGAAGACGTCCTCGCGGTCTGCCTCCGGGATGCCCGGGCCATCGTCTTCGACGTAAAACCCATTCTGGAGGGGGCCGACGGTAACCGTCACGTCGTTTCCACCGTGTTCGATCGCATTGCGGAACAGGTTTTCGAGCAGTTGCTGGAGGCGACTTCGATCGGCCCACACCGTCGCGGTGGCGTCGATACCGACCTCGGCATCTGCCGTTGTCACCGTCTCCCAGCTGTCATCGACGACTTCGGGCAGTTCGAGTGGTTTCGTGTAACTGACCGTGTCACCCGTTCGAGCGAGCTCCAACATCTGCTCGATCAGTTCGAGGGCCCGATCGACACCATCCGCCGCCGCGTCGAGGTGCTCGCTGTCACTGGATTGTTGGGCGAGGTCGATTCGACCCTGGGCCACGTTCAACGGGTTCCGGAGGTCGTGAGAGACCATACTGGCGAAATCGTCGAGGCGGTTTTTCTCCCGCCGGAGGCGCTGTTCCCGCTCCTTCTGATCGGAGATGTCCCTGGAGTAGATCACGTATCCCCCGATCGGGGTCTCCGTCCGATCGACGGCGATCGATTCGAGCCATCGATACGAACCGTCCGGATCCTCGTATCGAAACTCGACGCGTGTCGATGGATCCGCGTCGCCGTTGACGACCGACTCAAACCGGTCTGTGACCGCTTCTCGGTCGTCGGGATGCACGTACTTGATAACGGACTCGCCGATTCTGGCCTCTGGATCGACGCCGAGGATGCGTTCGACGGCCGGGTTCTGGTAGGTGACCGTGCCGGTCTCGTCGACGACGCTGACGATATCCGAGGCATACTCGACGAACGTCTCGTATCGTTCCTTGAGTTCCCGCAATTTGCGTTCTCGCTGTTTCCGGTCGTTGATATCGAGATGGATCCCGACGGCCCGAACGGGCTCCTCGTCGTCGTATTCCACGACTTTCCCGATCGTTTGCACCCACTTCCAGTCCCCGGACGCGGTTTGCATCCGGTATTCACTCGCGTAGTGTGACGTGTCGTTCTCGATGTGGTCGGCGAGGGCTTCGTCGTGTCGCCTCCGCCCGTCGGGATGGGTGAGTTCCTCCCAGTCCTCCAACCGCGACCCCATTTCCTGGGGGCTGTAGCCGAGCATTCCTGCGAGTAACTCGTCACGCGTGACCTCGTCCGTCCGCATGTCCCAGTCCCAGATGCCGATATTCGCCCCCTCGATCGCGAGTTCGAACCGCTCTCTGAGATCCCTTAGTTCCTGCTCGCGTCGTTTCCGCTCCGTGACGTCCCGGGCGTAAAAGACGAGGCCCCCAATCTCGGAGTCGGTCTGGTCGATGCCGATCGATTCGAGCCACCGGTAGTCCCCGTCCTGGGTTTGGAATCGTAGCTCCGTCCGTGCACCATCTTGCTGGTTTTGGTCTTTCACTGCCTGGATCTGTTCGGCAGCCTTCGACCGATCTGCGGGATGAACGAATGAAAGCAGGTCCTCATCGAGACGGGTCGCTGGATCGTATCCAAGCACCTCCTCGACGGCCTGGCTCTCGAACGTGATCGTGCCGTCTCGGTCCGTCACCGTGATGATGTCCGTCGAGTGGTCTACGAACTGCTGGTACCGGTCTTTCAGTTCCCGAAGTTCCCGCTCGAATTCCTTCCGCTCGGTGATCTCCTGGACGTACGCGACGACCTTGTCGTCGATTTGCACGGCATCGAGACGGACCGCGACCGTGCTCCCGTCCTTGTGCCGAAGTTCCATTTCGGTTCGGCCGTGATCCCCCTGCTTTCGGTCGGCGAAGCGACTCACCTCCGCCAGCGAGTCGCCGTTCGCTTCCAGATCGGTCACTGAGAGGTCCAGCAGTTCCGCTTTCGTGTAGCCGACCATGTCACAGCCGGCAGCATTGACGTAGGTGTATTCGCCCTGTTCGTTCGCCTCGAAGATTCCTATCGGGGCGCTATCGACGAGAGCTCGATAATGAGATTCGCCCGGAGAGGATGGCATTACCGGCTGTTCGACAGACAGTGTCAAATAACCGGGGGACGCCGACCGAAACGAACCGGGTACTCGACGGACCCGGTAGCGTCGATGGATTCGTACGTTGAAACTCGCAGGCACCGTTCCCTGCCTCTCGGACCGTGTCAGTTGGGCACTCTCCGTATCCTCGATCGGTCCGTATTGTTCATATGGAACCAGTTGGCTCCTGGGCCGATCGAATCGGCTACCGTGAGGAATTCGACCGTATCGATGGGTTGATCACCCGGACAATGGACCGGTGGAGTTTACGGGCCGTCCAAGTCGCGATCGGGACCGTCTTCATCTGGTTTGGCGCGCTGAAGGTGATCGGGATCTCGCCAGCCGCAGAACTCGTCGAGAAGACGGTTTACGTCTTCCCACCAGAAATCTTTGTTCCGGTCCTCGGGGTCTGGGAGGTGTTGATCGGACTCTTCTTCCTCTATCGCCCGCTGCTCCGGGTCGGGATCCTGCTGCTTTTCCTGCAGCTGCCAGGCACGTTTCTGCCGGTCATCCTGCTCCCTGAAGTCGTGTTCACGACGTTTCCGTACGGCCTGACCGTCGAGGGCCAGTACATCTTCAAGAACCTCGTTATCATCGCCGGCGCGCTCGTGCTCGGCGGGTCACTTCTCGGCGAGGAGTGACATCGCTGGTTTTGGGGACATCGGTGCTTTTCAGCGAGAGGTGACATCGGTGAGCCGTCAGCCTCGCTTGGGTTTCGTGGGGCAATCAGTTATCAAACCTCGGACCGGCGACCAACACGGCTTTGAAACCGCCCGTCCTCCCCTCGGATATGTCGGCTGACCGCCCGCCGTGGTATCTCGCTCCGCTTCCGCGGTCCCTCGAGGACCTCGGGCTCCGCCTGGCGGTCCCGATCGCGTTGATCAACCTCGCCGGGACGGCCTTTGGCTTCTGGTATTACCGCTTTCAACTCGAGGCGACGCCACTGGCCGCCTGGCCGTTCGTGCCCGACAGTCCACTGGCGACGATGTTCATCGGGCTCTCCCTGCTCGCCTATCACTTTGAGTACGACGCGGACTGGCTGCACGTGCTCGGCTTCGTCGGCGCGTTCAAGCTCGGTCTGTGGACCCCGTTCGTCCAGCTGTTCCTGAACGGCCCCGGGGACATTGCCCTGTGGCTCTACGTCTTTTTGATCACGAGTCACCTGGCGATGACCGCCGAGGCGTTCCTGGTCCATCGATACGCCACGTTTTCGATCAGGGCAATCGCCGTCGCCGTCGGCTGGTACTGGCTCAACGACCTCGTGGATTACTTCGTCCCGTTTGCTGGCCAGATCCATCACACCTGGCTCAGGGCCGAACAGGTCGCCGGGGGCTTCTCACATCACGTTCCCGCCCACGACTTCGCCGCCGCGGCCGCCGTCACGCTAACTCTCTTCGCGGCGTTTCTGGCCCTGGGAACCCGCGTTGACTCCCTTCGCCGAATGCGGGGCGAGGAATCGACTCGATAGAAAAGGTTTGGGTGCTCAGGGCCCTATCATCGGACAAGGACATGGTCCGTCGGTCGCCAAATAGCGCTGACGGACCGACACAACCCATGACGACCGACACGCAGCGACCTGAACCAAGCGACTGGCTGTTCGACGGCTCGGATCCGGCCGCCGACCTGCCGGCAGCGGAGGCCGAACGGATCGCCCAACTTTCGATCGAGTTCGACGAGCCGATCTGTACGTCCCTCCCGGACTCGGCCGAGGCGGCTGTCACCGAGCTGTTCAGGGGTTTTTTCGCCCACACACCGTATCGCCGCATCGCGTCGATCGAGCGGATTGACGACACGACCCTCGCCGTTCGCATCGAGCACCGCGAGCACGCCGACGATGCGGACGGTTGGGTGCCCGCGGTTCACGACCGGACTATCGAGGGGTTACAGGCCACGCTAATCGACTTCTTCGGGCCGCTCTGGCGGATTTGCCGGCACCGGGCGGTCGACACGAACCGGGACCACGAACCAGGCACCGTCTCCATTCAGCGCGTCGAAGGGAGAGCGTTCCATTACCCGGCGGACCGGAGGCCAACGGATGAGTGAGGACCACCCGTGGCGGGTCGACGAGGAGTATTACGATCTCAACGGCCTGCGCGTCGACGTCGACCCGCAGCGACTCCTCGCGGGGGACCCCACCGGCGAGACCCACGACGGTCTCCGGGTCCTCGAAGGAGACCATCCTGCGGTCCCCTCGGTCGAGGTCCCGTATTTCCCGGCCGAACTCGACGGGGTTCCCGTCGATACGGAGGGGCTTTTCGTTCGCTCGCTCGCCCTCGACAAGCCGGTGATCCTGGAGGGCGAGGCCGGGACGGGGAAAAACCACCTCGTCCGGACGACGGCGGCGACGGTGAACCTCCCGGTCTATCGCCAGGAGTTCGGGGCCGAGACGTCGGTGCTCGACGTCGTGGGCGAGAAGGACCTCGACGGGCGCGGCGGGACCTACTATATCCTCGGCGAAGCGGCCAAAGCGGCGATTTTCGGCGGCCTCTACGTGGCCGACGAACTCAACATGGCGACCGGCTCGGTCACGGCCACCCTCCACCCACTCTTCGAAGACCGGGGCAAGCGGGAACTCCATCTGCGAGGAGTCGGACGGACGTTACGAGACCTGCCACCCGGGGAGTCCTGGGACCCGACATCCCATCTGGGCCGATACATCCATCCGGACTTCCACGCGACAGCGACGATGAACCCGCTTCACTACGCGGACACCCAGCAGCTCAACGACGCGTTACGGTCTCGCTGTGTCGTGATCGAACATCCCTACCTGGCCGCGAGCGAGGACGACGAGGCGGGGATCGAGACCGAGGTCCAGTTGCTCCAGGAAGAGACCGGCGCGGGAGACGAGGACCGGCTGACCGACCTGGTTCGCTTTGCCGCCGTCCTCCGGGAGGCACGGCGGGAGGCAAACGCGATCACGGCCCCCATCGGGCATCGTGAACTGCGTGACACCGTCGACCTCGCCGGCCCGGACGAACAAGTCATGACCTATGCCGAAGCCGCCCGCGTGAAGTTCGTCGGGCAGGCGGCGATGAAAGGGGACAAACAGTTCATCCGTGACGCCATCGCGGACGAACTCTAACCGTGCCAGTCGAACTCACTCCCGACCAGGACCGCCGTTCGCTCCGGACCGCCCTCGGTCACACCGTCGACCGCGCGGCGGTTCGAACCGGTGAGCCCCGGCGCCAGCGCCTCCAGAAAAACCTCAGGCGGCTCTCCCGGGCCTGGGAGACGACCGTCTCGATCGACACCTCCATCGAGACGACCGACCTGGACGCCGAGGGCGACCCACCCGATCGCACCTTCGACGTGACGATCACGGGCCGTCGGGTCTCCCAGCCGGTGACCGACTACGAGCCGCGGGCCTGGGATTGGCTCGTCCAGCGGGCACTTGCCGCCCACGAGGCCGGTCATATCCGGTATACGAACTTCCGGGACTGGAACGAACGGATCGAGGCGTTGGACCCGGGGGATCGCGGGGTAGCTCACACACTCCATAACACCCTGGAAGACGCCGCTGTCGAGACTCAGATCGCGGTCCGGTGGCCGAACTACGCGGCGCCGCTCCGGGCGCTCCGGGCGAACCTCCTCGAGGAAACGACCCTCGGGATCCCGGACCCCGAACGGGGTGGCTTCCTCTATCCGATGGCCCATGCCGTCCACGCGGCGGTCCTCGAATACTGGCTGGAGGACGTGTATGGACTCGACCTGGGTATCCTCGACTCGCTTGTGGATCCGGCCGACCCGACCCATCACTTCGCCCCTGCCGTGACCGACCGGTCCCTGTTCGAGCAGCGGATCCTCCCGCGAACCCGGCGGGCCGTCGCCGAGGTACGGGCAACCCCGGATGCGGTCGAACGCAACGCCGTCATCGCTGCCTTCGTCGAGGCCGTTCTCGACTATTTGGACACGACCGAGGCCGACGGGCGGAGCCAAAAACAAGGACAGGCAGGCGAAGGGCAAACCGCGGAGGGCATGCCTGATGATTCCCGCTCGAACGAATCGGGCGCCGAGACGGCACCTGCGGACGCGTTGTCGGATCCCGATCAGGGTGAGCTGGCACCCGACGAATCGGCCCCCGGTGGCTCGGCGCTTTCAGCCGATGATTCGCTGGCAGCCGAGGCGGAGCTCCAGGCCCAGGCACTGGAGGAAGCAGCGGACGACGCGACGGCCGAAGCGGGGCTGCGCGACGCGTATCTCGACGAACTGGAGCGGTTGAGCGAGACGATTGACGCGGACGGCACCCAGGCGGCCGACGGGCTCCGGACCACGTCATTGCTCGTGCCCACCGAATCCTGGGCGGCCGATCCGGAGCTTTTCGCCCGGGTCCAACGGGAGTCCGATCGGCTGGCCCGCATCTTCCGGAACCGGCTCCAACACGAACGTCGAAGCGCGATCAGACACGGGACCCGTCGCGGTCGCCTCGACCCACAGCGCCTCCATCGGACTGGGCTCGAACCGAAACCGTCCCATCTCAAGCGGGCTCGGGTTGACCCGGAGGCAAAGGAGTACCATATGGCATTCGTGCTGGATCGATCGGCCTCGATGGGGCGGAAGATCCGCCAGGCCGAGTACGCGCTGGGGCTGCTTTTGTTCGCTCTCGAGGCAGTCGACGTGGCGACGATGGTCATCGAACTCTACGATTCGACCGTTCGGCTGGCCAAGCCTTTCGGGGTGCCAGTCGAAACGCAGGCGGATCGACTCTTCCACGGTCGGACGGCCGGGGCGACCCCGCTTTCGGACGCGTTCCAGCTCGTTCACACGCGATTGCAGCGGGGGGCGCCAAGCGATTCGAAATCCGTCCTCTTCGTCCTGACCGACGACCAGCCGGCAAACCCCGACACCTTCGCCGCGACGATCGAGGCGACGACGATCCCGGTGATCGGGGTGAACCTGGCGACGGAGCCATCGACCGGGACCTACACCCGCTCGGTGGCCGCCGAACCGGGGGCGGACCTCCGCGACCAGCTCGAACGGCTCGCGACGGAAGTCTTGCTCTGAGCAAAACGCGTCGGCCACCCGCGATAATCCGGTTTACCGACCTTTAATAGTGAATCGCCCGTCAACGTAACTGATCAAAACATGGGGCCCCCGACACACGAGGACGACACCGCGAAACCGGATGGCGGCACCACGGCCGACCGCGATCCACTGGATTCCCGACAGACCGTCGACGTCTTACAGAAACTCTACGACGTCACGACGGATACGGACCTCTCGTTCGAGGAAAAGATCGACCGATTGCTCTCGATCGGGGTCGAGGAACTGGGGTTGCCATACGGATTTCTCTCGGAGATATCCGTCGAGGATCTGGAGGGCGAACAGGGGACCCAGACCATCGTCCAGGCGACCGGCGATCACGAATACCTCCAACCAGGGGAATCCGCCCCGCTCTCGAAGGCCTATTGTCGGAAGACGATCAAGTCCGATGATCTGTTAGCGATTCAAAACGCCGTCGAAGCCGGTTGGGAAGGCGATCCGGCCTACGAGACCTTCGACCTGGGGAGCTATATCGGGGGGCGAGTCGAGGTCGACGAGGAATTATACGGGACCTTCTGTTTTGCCTCGACGGACCCACGCGAAATCGAGTTCTCCGAGACGGAGCGAACGCTCGTGAATGTTCTCTCGAAGTGGGCGAGTTACGAACTCGAACAGGAACGGGCCCGACGGGACGTCGAGGTCCAGCGTGACGACCTCAAAAAGGCCCAAGAACAGCTTCGCCGGGTAATCGACCTGGTGCCGGACCTGATCTTCGCGAAGAATCGTGAGGGCGAATACCTGCTTGCCAACGAGGCGACTGCCGACGCGTACGGGTACGAGCCGTCGGAGGTCGAAGGCCGGACCGAACCCGAACTGATCCCCGATATGGACCAATCCGAAGCGTTCCGCGAGGACGACCTCGAGGTGATCGAGTCCGGCGAACCGAAATTCATCCCCGAGGAGCCACTGACGACGGCCGACGGAGACACACGCCTGTTGCAGACGACCAAGATCCCCTATACGGTCCCCGGCACTGGTGAGGACGCGATCCTCGGCTATGCGCGTGACGTGACTGATCTCAAGGAATACGAGGCGGAACTTACGGCCCAGCGGGACAACATGGACGTCCTCAACAAGGTCATGCGACACGACATCCGCAACGACCTGCAACTCGTGTTAGCCTACGCCGAGACCGCAAAGCCCCACGTGGACGCCGAAGGCAAGGAGTACCTCGAACAGGTGCTCGAGGCGGCCCGGGAGGCCGTGGATATCACCGAAGTCGCCCGGGACGTGACCGACGTGATGTTGCAGACCGAGGTCGAACCACACCCGAAGAACTTGCGGACCGTGCTCACGGACGTTATCGAGGCGACCCGTGCCAGCAACGAGAACGCCCTGGTGACGATCGAGGGAGTGCTCCCGGCCGTCGAGGTCCGGGCGGATGACATGCTTTCCTCCGTGTTTCGCAACCTGCTGAAAAACGCGATTTATCACAACGACAAACCCGTGCCGGAAGTAACGGTCCAGGCCGAGCAGGACGGCGACCGGGCCGTGGTGCACATTGCGGACAACGGGCCCGGTATTCCGGCTGACCGGACGGAGACGGTCTTTCAGGAGGGTGAGATGGGCCTTGACAGCGAAGGCACGGGGCTCGGGTTGTACCTGGTGAAAACGTTGGTCGATCGGTACCAGGGCGACGTGTCTATCGAGGATAACGAGCCCACAGGAGCCGTGTTCGTGGTAGAACTCCCGATCGCGACCTGAGGATTCGGTCTGCGTTTCGATGCATCGACATTCGGATGCGAGAGCGGGTCGCCCGGTGGAGCAAGGGAATGGTCCGTTCCTTCGGAGACCGTCAATCAGGCCAGGGTGGCAGTTCCGTCGCTTCGTCACGATTCGACCGGTGATATCACCGTTTCGGATACATCTACCGGCTACCCCGTCCGCGCCCCTGGAGGACGCCAAATCGGACCCTCGCCAACCGCCTTGGAACAATTGAGTACTTCATTTGGGGGCTTTTGGCATCTAATGGTATTTGATGGAAACACTTTTCTCCATTCGGTCGAATGGATACATGTACAATGACAGATGACGACTCTTCCCCGTCGATGGGTCCCTCGGCGTTCTTCGAGGCGATGCAGCAGGCCGGGGCCAGTGCGGATCAAACGCGTGAACAGGTGACCGAGGCCATGGGTCAGGAAAGCACCACAGGCGAGGACTTCCCGCTCGATGCTGTGCAGGAGACGGCCACGTTCAAAACCCGTGTCCAGAGCAGCGGCCGGATCAGCATCCCCGACGCTGAGCGTGAAATCCTCGACATCGGGGACGGCGACATCGTGCAAGCTGTCATCGTCCCACTCAAACGGAACTCGACAAACGACTGAAACTGACACCACTGTATCGCCGCCAGTCACTCAGTCCGCCGCTTTTACTTTCTCGACCTCGCCGCGGACCTGAATGTCTTCGAACGCATCGAGGAGATACCAGACGTCCTCCCCGTCCCTGATCAATCGACCGGCACCCGTCACTTCGACGCCGTCAGGAATCTTGTATTGGTCACGCTGCTCCCAGCGGGCGCCGTGGTGACCGAGGTCGCGATGATGTATCCACACCGTCAGCAACTCCTCGCCGAGCTGTAAGGCATATCGTGATCGGGAGGTCAGGTCAGTTGGCGGAGGTCGTGCCGCACCCATCGATATATGGTTGGCACCGATCCGCCCAAGACCGTTTCGATACCTGGGTTCCATTGCAGGTGCCGGTGGTACGATCCCGCCTCAAGGGCCGGGACGGTCCTGGCCTTTCTCGCTCGTCATCGGGAGTTCGATCGTGACGACGTTTCCGGCGGGATCGTTTTCCGCATACGTGAGGGTGCCACCGGCGTGATCGACGATGAGTCTGACCAACCAGAGCCCCAGGCCGCTTCCATGGCGTAAGGCGCCGAGTTCGTTCGCGCCGGCTAACACGGCCCGATCCATCTCGGACATCGGTGGATTCCGATCCGCGACCCGAATCCGGACCATCTCCGCTGTCTGTTCCACGATTATGGTTGGGGCAGGCGTGCTCGCGGTCGAATGGACGATGCTGTTCCTGACCAACTCCTCGATCGCTTCGGCGATGGATTGGATCGCCCAGGCCTGGGCCGAATTCGGTGTGTTGACCGTGAGCTCGGCGGTCGGGAACTCGCGTTCGACCCGTTCGACGATTCGGGTGAGAACGCCCGTAATCTCGATGCGTTCGGCCGGCTGCGGTTCCGAGAGGAACTCGGTAATCTTCCGCTGCTTGCTGGCGATATCGATCAGGCGGGTGCTGTTTGCCCTGATCTTTTCGGCCATCTCGGCGAGGTCGCCGTCGGCGTCCTCGCTGATCATCTCGGCGTAGCCCTGGACGACGTTCATGTTGTTGTTGACGTTGTGCCGCAGGACTCGATCCAGAACCCGGAGTTGTCGTTGATGGGCTTCTAGATCCGTCACGTCCCGGGCGATGGCGATCGTCCCGTCGATGTCGCCGTCGTCGGTATAGGAGGGATACCGGGTCGTCGAAAACACCCGCTCCCGACCGCCGGGGAGCGTGGGTCGGATCTGATAGGAGACCGGCGTTTCGGTCTCGAGGACCCGTGTTTTCATCTCCTGTATCGTTTCGGCCGTCGCTTCGTCCATAAAGGCGAACTCGTCGTTCCCGACGATCTCGTCTTTGGGCATGTCAGCGTATCCCGCGATGGCCTCGTTGATGACCTGGAACCGGCCGTCGGGGTCCTGGACCATCACGGGGTCGTCGATGCGTTCGACGATGTCGGCCAGTGACTCTCGCTCGGACTCGATCACGTGGCTGTGGACGAAGTACCCGAAGTCCGAGCCGATCGTCTCGAGCAAATTGATTTCGTCCGGGGTCGGGTCCACGTCGGGTGGAAAGTGGACGGTCAACACGCCGTACATTTCCCCTTCGTGGGCGATCGCGATCCCGACACCCGCATGGCTTCTCTCGATGAGATCATGTTGGGCCAGCGGGCCGCTCGTCACGTCAGACAGCCGGAGTGATCGGCCCGCTTTGACCCGGTCGACGTATTCGTCGGTGTGGAAGGATCGGACCGCTCCCTCTTCGAGCTCCGAGTTTTCGATACAGACCTCATCGAAGGGCGAGTCCTCGAGCAAGCAGACGTAGGTGCAGTCGAAGAGGTGACTCGAACCCACGATGTCGGCGATCGAATTCGTCATGGTGTGAACCGAATCGACGTCGACCAACGAATCATTCACCGCCGAGATGAGGCGTCGGATCTCGGTTTCCCGCTCGAGGGCACGGATCCGCTGCCGGCGGCCGATCGAGAGATACCCGAAGGTCAGCCCTGCGAGGCCACCGAACAGGGACGGGACCACGTAGCCCAAGAGGTTGGTTACCGGTGCCCCGATGACCAGTTTCTGCAGGATCGAAAGCGTGGTCAGGCCGAGGGCGCCGATGACGGTGGTCACGAGGACATATTGCAGCTGTCGACGGTTCGGTATGCGGTTAGCCGGAAGACTCATCGTCACCTCGGGGGCCCTGACAGTCCTCAACCGAGTGCCCGCTCACGTCGCCGTGTCGCCGCCAGCCGGCCACACCCATCATTATAGGGAAAATTCGCCGGAGAGCGGTATTAATGATGTGGTCCATCTCGCGTTTGGGGATCAGTGGCGTGGGACCGGACCCAGAGCCGACCGATCCGCGAGAGGCTGATCCGGTAGGAATTGCCCTCGGCCTCCCGTTTGACGTAGCCGATTCCGCCCGGTCCCAGCCGGTCGACGTTGTAGATGACTTTCGACCGGAAGCTGTCGGAGTAGCTTTCGTTGAGCTCTTCGGACAGGGTCTCCGCGAGGTCGCTGATCGACGCGAATTCCCCGTGTTCGCCCAGCGTAAACAAGATGAGCTCCTCGAAGGGCTTGACGTTCGAAAACGGGGCGACGGGTAACTCCGTGACGTGACTCCCGTCGATCGCTTTGGCCCCGATGGTCGTGCCACGGTCGTCGAACTCCTCGAGGAGCTCCCGTGTGGCCCCCAGCCGCTCGTCGATGCGGTCGGGGTCGACCTGGATCGAGCCACCCGTGGCAAGGTCGTCCTGCAGCGTTTCGAGCAGTTCGATTTCGTTTCGCAGTTCCTCGGCAAGCTCCGTTTCGAGGTACTTCTCGGGGGCGGTGTAGTAGGTGTGTATCCGTTCGGCGTCGGCCTCACGCTCGACCATCACCGAGTGAGCCGCGGTCGCAAAGGCGAAACTCACCGGACGGGGCATCGAGGAGACGTTGACCCAGACCTCGCTGCCGTCCTCGAGCTCCGTGCGGATCCGGTCAAAGGCGAGTTCGAAGGCCGCGTCGTAGTCATAGACGTCCTCGATGGTCGCTCGTTCGGTTCTCGCCCCGAGGAGGGTTCTAAAGTCCTCCTCGAGGGACGCTGCGAGCCGCTCGGAATATTCGACGTTCCCCTCGCTCCCGACGGCGCCCTGGAGGAGGATGACCCGGTCGACGGCGATCTGATCCCGGATCAACGGCGCGATGAGTCGATCGTAATCGAACCCGACCGGAACGATATGGGTCTGTGTTCGGGCGGCGGCTTCGTCCTCGCTCATGCTCCATCACCGCCGGTGTGGACTCTTTCTGGCTCCCCGAGTCGCCAGTGAAGTTTCGAAGCCGCGACCGTGAGACCCAGGCCAGCGAGGATACCGTAAAGCGAGACGCTCCACCCGAAATAGGCCGTGGCAAACAGGGTCACCTCACCGACCGTGATCGCCGGGAGGAAGTGAAAGGCGATGTAGAGGAGCTGTGTCGAGACGATCCCCACGAAAAGCCCCAGCGTGGTCGTCCGGTGCCAGTACAGGGCAAGCATGACGGGGGCCGTTAGCTGGGCGAACCCGCCAAACGCGAGATCGCCAATTGCGACCAGGAGGGATCCGACGGTCGCTGCGCCGATGCCCCCACCCTCTGCCCAGATGCTCGCGACCAACGCGAGGGTGGCGAAGACGACGACGCCGATCCGCCCGAGTCGATCTTCCCGCAGCGAGGACAGGTCCCGCTCGACGAAGGGGCGATAGAGGTCCCGGGTGAAATACGACGACCCCGAGAGGAGCATCGAATCGGAGGAGGACATCATCGCCGCGATGGCCCCTGCGATCACGAGGGCGGCGAACCAGGTCGGGGTATAGGCATCCAACAAAAGCGGGAGGACACTTTCGCCGGCGGCGACGTCGGCCTGGATCCCGAGCCCGGCTGCCCAGGTTCCAAGCAGGAACGCCGGCACGAACAGTAACAAGACGAGGACGGGCCAGAGCGTGAAAGAGCGTTTGAGCACCCGCTCGGAGGCGGCGGCGAAAAAGCGCTGGTTGATCTGGGGAAACATCGTCACCCCGAACGCGATCGAAATCGCAAACGAGAGCATGAACTGGGGCGTGTAGGCCCCACCACCCAGTGCGAGGAACTCGGGGTGTGTGGCCTGAAGGCCGGCGTTGATCGTGGCGATGCCGCCCTCGACGGATACGAGTACCCACGCCAGCGCGAGCCACACCATCGAGAGCATGAACACGCCCTGCAGCGTGTCCGTCCAGGCGATCCCCCGCATGCCAGCAAGCGCGACGTACACGATCATGAACACGGTGATGAGCGTCGCGCCGCTCCAGAACGGGACGGTACCCTGGGTGAGCCCGGTGATGGCCGCCCCGGCCCCGATCTGCTGGAGCATGACGTAGGGGAACAACCACAAAAGCGAGATGAGTGCGACCACTCCTCTGAGAGCACGGGACCCGAATCGGTCCCCCAGCAGTTCCCCCAGGGTCATGTACCCAAAGCGCTGGCCGAGCCGCCACTGTTTGTATCCGAGCAGGTACCAGAGGATCGCGAAGATGATCCCGTCCATCAACCCCATGACGAGGATCCACTCAGGCCCCAGGCCGTAGGCGTTGTCGGGGCCGCCGAAGAACGTAAACGCGGACAGTAACGTCGCGAACACGGTAAAGAGGAGGACGACCGTCCCGAAGCTCCGACTCGCGAGGTAGAAGTCCTCGGCGGTTCGCTCGGTCACCCGGTATGCGAGCAAGCCGACCAGTAGGGCGAGCACGAGATAGCCGACGATAATCCCGAGTTGGAGGGTGACGCTCATGGATCCGGCCCCCTCCTGCCGTCACGACTGGTTTTCCCTTCGGTGATCCAAATCCCCCAGCCCCGCCGGGTAAACAGGTGGAAGAGGAGTGTTGCAAGCATCATCCATCCAATGTGCCACCACAACCAGATCGGGAGCCCGGCGAGTAGCCGGCTCGATCCCCATAGGAACCACGGAATCGCGAGGGCGGCGAGCCCGGTGAAGACAAGCCCCCAGACGATCGTTCGCCTCATTGCTACCGTGATTATATTTCAGCCGTTAATGTGTTACTATTATTGCTCAATTTGCAGGTTCGAAGAAAATTTTTCTTCAAAGCGGGTGGCCCCTGTCAGCCTTCCCACTGACGACAGCTATTAAAGCGACCGATTCCTTCATCAAAACGACACGATACGATGGAGGACACGGCGAAATATCTGATCCACGCTGAGTTCGTGGCCGACGGCATCATCGAGCGCACGGACGTGGTCGGGGCCGTCTTCGGCCAGACCGAGGGGCTGCTCGGTGACGAGCTCGAACTCCGCGACCTCCAGGAATCCTCGAAACTCGGGCGGATCGACGTCGAAGTCGAGAGTACAGGGGGGCAATCCCAGGGGACGATCACGATCGCGAGCAGCCTCGATCGGGTGGAAACCGCCACGCTCGCGGCTGCCCTCGAGGCGATCGAACGCATCGGGCCGAGCCACGCCTCCGTCGAGACCCAGCGGATCGAGGACGTCCGGGCCGCAAAACGCCGGGACGTCGTCGAGCGGGCCAAAGAACTGCTGGCGACGGCCTTCGACGAACAAGTCATGGACAGCCGAGCCATCCTGGAGGAGGTGCGTGAGTCCATCCGCGTCGAAGAAAGCGTGGAGTACGAAGGCCTCCCCGCGGGGCCCCGAGTGGCGGACAGTGACGCCATCATCGTCGTCGAGGGGCGAGCTGACGTTCGCAACCTGCTGCGCTATGGGGTCAAAAACGCCATCGCGGTCGAAGGAACCGACGTCCCGGCGGCCGTCGCCGAGCTCACGGCAGACCGGACGGCGACCGCGTTCCTCGACGGTGACCGGGGTGGCGAACTCATCCGCGAAGAGCTCATGCAGGTCGGCGATCTGGATTATGTCGCCCTCTCGCCACCCGATCGGTCCGTCGAGGACCTCTCGCGCCACGAGGTTCACACCGCCCTCCAGGAGAAGATCCCGGTGGAGGCACTCGAAGCGAAACGCGCCGAGGAACGGGACGAATCGGCGGTCTCGGCCACGAACGCCTCCTCGGCGTCGGATGGTGGCGGCGCCGTCGCGGTTTCGGCGGAGTCCCGTCCAAGTCAGGCCGCCGAGGTGTCCACGACCGAATCGGTGGCCCAGGAGACGGCCCCGGAGGAACCTGCGGCACAGCCCCTCAGCGAACACATCGAAGCGGTGGTGGAAAGCGGAACCATCCGACTCCTGGACGCGAACTCGCAGGTGATCGAAACGGGACCCGTCGAGTCAGCCACCTCGATCATCGCCGAAGCGAGCGGCCGCGTCGAGACGATCGTCATGGATGGATCGGTCACCCAGAAACTCCTCGACGTCGCTGCCGAGAAAGACGCGTCGCTGTTCTATGCGAGGTCCCAGGGGGACATCGTGAAACAACCGGCGTCGATCCGTGTGCGGACCGTCGAGGAACGCTGAGTCTGCTTACAAAAGCGGGAGCGAGATTAGCGCCCCAGCGATGCCGCCGGCGCTCGTCGCGATGAAATTCACGGCCTGATTACCGACGTACTGGCCTTCGATCGTGGCGCCGGCGACGCTGTCGACGGTCATGCCGACCAGGCCGGCGAGAAGCACGACCCCCGCCGCCAGGCCTGGTAGCGCGAGAACGAAGACGGCAAGCCCGCCGATAATAGCTGCGCCGGAACCACCCGCAAGTTCTCCTTGCCAGGTGATGGCCCCGTCAGTGCCTGGTTCGACCCGCTCGAAGGTGGTCAGGAGCCGTGGGTCGTCATAGAGCCCGCCGATCTCACTCGAGAGCGTGTCGGCGAGGGCGGTGGCCACGCTGCCGGCAAAGCCGTACACGAAGACAGTACTCGGGATCGATATGTGGGTGTGAGCGGCAAAGAGAAGAAGCGCGACGAGGGCCGCGAGCGAATTCCCGAGGACGTTGCCAGTCCCGCGGGCCCCCTCGTTGGGCTCGGCGACACCTCGGGAGACCTTTTCCCGGTACTGGTACTTCGTCGAGAGGCCCCCGATCCCGAAAAAGGCGATCAGGAGGACGAACCAGCCGTAGCCGCCCAGGACCACCGCCAGGAGCGAGAGGAACACGCCGGTCAGCATACCCGGGATGGAGGCCGTTTCCAGGGCAATCGAAAGCGATCCGAAGAGGAGGGAGACACCGATGGCGACGAGGACGGGGGTCCAATTGACGCCGACGCCGAGGTCCGCGAGCAACCAGAGGAGCATCGCCAGAAAGCCAAGCACCAGCGGATCGTTTCTGGCATACATGACCGAGCGCAGGAGACCGCCGAGGAAGGCTGCACTCGCTGCGAGAAAGACGATCGACGGTTCGAGCCCGCCACTGGGGGCAAGCAACACCTGCCCGAGGATCGCACCAGCGCCGCCGAGGAACACGAAGCCGGCCGTCGAGGCGACCGGATCGGAACGGATAGATTCCGCCAATCGGCGTCCAAGGTCCCCGAGCCCCACTGTCAGCATCGTCGCAACGTAAACCCCTGGCGGCAGCCCCATCGCCGGGATCAGGGTCGCGAGGGCGGCCGCGGAAAGCGAGAACGAGATGAGGGTCCGGAGCCGACCGTCCTGCTCGTCGACCGCCGTCGAGAGCGTGTCGAACACGGCCCCCTCGGTCACCAGGGCCCCGCCGACGGCGACCAGGAGGTAGAGTGCTATCGTCCCCCACACCGACACCCCGACGGCCAGGGACATCGCGGCGAGGGCCGCAAACGTTCCTTCCCTGGCGAGTAGACGAGTCACGCGTTCTCGGGAATTTCGGTGGGGACAACTTAAGCATCTCGAAGCGACCGGTCGCGATCCAGGCCCGTTTTGTGGGTCGCCATCGTAGCGCTGGTGTGGCCCTGTACGATCGGTATCTCGCGTGGCGCGTGCGCCTGACTCCTGGTGAGCCGCCAGCTCACGTCGCGCTGGTTATCACGGAACGGGACCTGCTCGAACGGGGGGCATACGGGAGCCTCGAGCGGGTGGTCGAACTGGCCTTTGACGTCGGGGCCGAACGGGTGACGGTGTACGTCAGCGTCCTCGACGAGGCCGTCCTGGAGACCGTCGAACGGTCGGTCCAGGGCCTCGAGTTCCCACGGGAGGTGGCGATTCGGGATCCACGGACCACCGAACCGGGCGACGCGCCGATCCAGATCAACCTCGGCCTGGGTGGGAAAGAGGAGTTCGCCGCGGCCGTTCGATCGATCGCCGACGCCGTCGAGGAAGGGTCCCTGGCGCCCGGGGAGATCACCGAAGCGGACGTCGAATCGCGGTTGGTCTTCGCCGACGAACCGGACCTGGTCATCAAGACCGGCGAGGAGCGCCTCTCGGATTTTATGATCTGGCAGTCGGTGTACTCCGAGCTGTACTTCACCGACGTCAACTGGCGGGACGTCAGGGACCGGGAGTTCCTTCGAGCGGTCCTCGCCTACAAACAGCGGACCCGTCGGTTCGGGCAGTAAGCCAGGCGGGTTAGATCAGATCTTCGAGATCGTCGTTCAGAAAGGCCTCTTTGCGGTCCGGTTCGGTATCCACCGACTCGGAGGCCGCCTTGGCCCGCTCCATGAATGATTCGAGCCGCTTCGAGCTGGCGATCCCCGACAGCAGGACGATGACCGCGATCCGCTCGCCAGGGAGCGGGAAATCGCCACCTCTGACTTCCATGCTCCCGGTTTCGGCCTCGACGAACTTCCTGGCTTTCTCCACGCCCTTTCGCGAGAGTCGGTCCGGGTCGCCGGCCACGATCACGAGTGCGGCCTTGGCGGTCGTGGTCTCCGGGACGCTCATGTCGGTCAAAAGCGCCCGGCGAGCCGTACTCGTGATGACGTTGACGTTTTCACCCGCCTCCTCGGCGGCGTCGGCCGCGGCGTACCCGATCGCGGCCATCTGGCCCGGGCGGAGGGTGTTGATCACTTCGCTCGAATCGACGACGGACTCGCCGACGCCCTCGACAGCCTCGCCCGCCGCGAGCAGCAGGGTGATCCGGCGGGCGATCCGGTCGTTGATCGCCTCGAAGGCCCCCGAGACCGACTCGCCGCTCTGGTGCCAAGCGTCGTTTTCCAACAGGAGCAACGCGTCGCTCTCCCGGGCGATCGTCTGGAGGGACTGGCCCGCATTCTTCTGATAGATGGCACCCTCGTTCCGACCAGGGAGGATGCCCATCGAATAGACTGGTTTGTCGTAGAGCCGGCGGAGTTCCCGGGCGAGCACGGGCATACCCCCGCTGCCGGTCCCGCCACCGAGTCCGGCGATCAGCAGGATGGTATCGGTTTCCGGCTTCACGATACCGTCGAGGCCGGCCACGACCTCCCCGACGTCCGCTTGCATGATCGACGCGCCGAGTTCGTTGTCGGCGCCGACGCCGTGGCCGCTCACGCGGTCCTGGCCGATGAGCATCGTCTCAACCTCGAGCCCCTGGAGGTCGGGGCGGGCGGTGTTGACGGCGAGGACGCCGCGAACGGCGCCGTATCCGGCCTCACGGTCGGCGTCACGGATCGCCTCCGCGACGCGACCGCCGGCCTGGCCGATTCCGATCAGGGCAGCTTTCATACGTGGCATATCGATGGTCCGAGATATGAACGTTGGGTCCCCATGAACGGTTGATTGATCCTTCTCGCCGCCAGCATGGGTGATCAGGGTCGAGCGCCCCAGTTGTCCACGGTGGTAGTCGTCGTGTCGCTGAGGGCGTCCCGAACGGCCGGCTCCCGCATCCCGAGGGGCGCGAGGACGGTGGCCGCGGCGCGGATCGCTCGATCGCGGTAGAACGCGGCGTCGTAGGTCTCGATTTGCTCGTTTGCCAGCCGCACCCGCTCCCGACTTTCCTTCTCGTCGTCAACCACGACGTAGCTGACGTCCTGGCCGGGAAACGCCTCGAGCCCTTGGGCCTGGGACCGCTCGAGTGCGGCGACGTTCCGGGTCGCCTGGGTGTACGCCTCGAGGGACTTCGAGACGCGGTTCGTGATCAGCAGTTCCTCGGGATCCACGCGGCCAGCTTCGAGGGCCTCGAGCCACTCGCGAAGCGTTCCGAGGACCGGCTCCGGGGCCCGATGCTCGGCAAGCGTCTCGAGCAACGCCTGCTGGAGGGCGGCCACCCACTCGCTCGTGGAGCGCTGCCGGCACTCGATGCCCCGGACTTTGAAGGCGTCCTCGCCCGGCGCCGGGTCCCGCAGCCGGCCGAAATACTTGGTCAGAGCGCCCGCCTCGGCCTCCTTCATCGGGACGAAGGCGACCCAGTCGTAGGCCGCCTCGTACTCCAGGTCGATGTCGGTTGCCGCCGAGACCTCGGCAGCGACCTCCCGGAGTGGTTCCGGTTCGGCCGCCTCGGGAGTCACCCAGATGGAGTCGACGATGCCGTGCAGGACCCGATAGCCCGCCGCTTCCAGGTGGTCTTTGGCCGTGAGGAGGAGCCGGCGGGCGTAGGCGTTGATCGCCTCGTGGGCCTCGATCCGGCCGAACTTCGCGTTCGAGAAGCCCTGGTAGCCAAAACAGGAGACGAGGATCCACTTGATCGCCGCAGAGCGCCCCTCGAGTTCCCGGCGGCGCTCTGGGTCCTCGGCCGCCCGGCGTTCGGCTTTGATCGCTTCGCGGTCCTCGATCAGCGGTTCGAGGACGTCCGGCAGGTAGCCACGGTCCGCACAGATCTCGTAGCCCAACCCGGGCACCGTGGTCGATTCCTGACAGTCCCCGCGGATCGTCTCGGGGGAGATGTTCCGGGTGACGATGATGTTCGGGTACAT